>CAZXKB010000001.1:0-4752 GCA_964641285.1 uncultured Gammaproteobacteria bacterium
TTTTAATTTGTGCCTCAGATATATGGCGGTTTGTTTGGATAAAATTAAGATAGGGCCGTCGCCAAAATGGATGCAAGAAAGATTAATGGCCGCAGGAGCGCGTCCGATTAATAATATAGTTGACGTGACTAATTATGTAATGCTGGAATTAGGACAGCCGCTACATGCTTTTGACCGGAAATTAGTAGATGAAATTATTGTACGGAAAGCTAGAAAAAAGGAGGTTATAGAAACCTTAGATGGAGAAAAAAGAGAATTGGATGAAGAGACACTGGTTATTGCTGATAGTCGTCAAGCTATTGCGGTGGCCGGGGTAATGGGTGGAGCTAATAGCGAAATTAGTAATCAAACCACGTCTGTTATTATTGAAGCAGCTAATTTTGATTTTGTATCAATTAGAAAGACGGCGCAAAAATTGGGTTTACGCACGGAAGCTTCCATACGCTTCGAGAAAGCCCTTGATCCAAATCTATGCGAAATGGCCCTAGTTAGAACGGTAGAGCTTGTTAAACAGTTATGTCCTGATACTCAAGTAGCAAGTGAAGTAAAAGACGAAAAAAGATTTAAATTAAATCAAGGCCCGATTAAATTAGATTTAGATTGGCTAAATGCACAAATTGGCGAGAGCATTGAAGAAAATCAAGTTAAGGAAATTTTAGAAAATTTGGGCTTTAAGATAACTACGGGGAAAGGTTTATTACAAATAACTATACCGACTTGGCGGGCAACCAGGGATATTTTTTTTCCTGAAGATATAGTCGAAGAAGTAGCCAGAGTCTATGGTTATGACAAATTAAAGTTAACCATGCCCAAAGTTGAATTGAAGAGCCCGGAAATTAATGAGTTTAGAGATTTGGAAAGAAAGATAAAGAACATATTAATAGGCGGGCCAAGTTTAGTTGAAGTATATAATTATTCTTTTGTGGGTGAAGAGTTATTAAAAAAATTGAATTTAGATAGTTCTTCTTATATCCATCTAGCTAATCCCATTGCCTTCCATCAGACTATGCTTCGGCAAAGTTTAGCCCCAAACCTATTTTTAAATGTAAAAACCAATCAAGCCAGATATGATAATTTTGGCTTGTTTGAAGTTGGCGGTGTTTTCTCTTCTATTCTAGGAGAAATAAATAAAGACGATAAAAGTGAAGAAAGTTTGCCTTATCAGGAGAGGCGATTAGCTATTTTAGTTGCCGGAGGAAAAAAAGACAAGTTATTTGCAAAAGCTAAGGGAATAGCAAGTTATTTATTTAACTCATTTGATTTAGATATTATTTTTTCTTTAGCGGAAACAAAGCCTGGCTGGACCACCTCAGAACTAGCAGCGAATATTTTAGTCAAAGACCAAAATGTTGGTTCTATTCTGTGTTTAGATAGGGAAATTAGTAAAAGATTAGGCATTAAGAAAGAGGTGGTTATAGCCGAAATTGGTATAAAAGATTTTTATCGTTTAATCAAAGAGGGAGGCGAAAAACAATTTAAGGAATACGAAAAATATCCGCCAGTTATGAGAGATTTAGCTTTTATTGTTGAGGAAAAAATATTATATAATGATATTAAAAAAGAAATAGAAAATTACCATGAATTTATAAAAAAAGTAGAATTGTTTGATGTTTATCAGGGGAGAAAACTGGGTAAAGATAAAAAAAATTTAGCTTTTCATATTGTTTATCAGGCAGATAAAACTTTAACCGCCAGGGAAATTGATAAATTGCAGCGGGGATTAATTAAAAAATTGGAGGAAAAATTTCAGGCGAAGATTCGGGATTTTTAACGTTATTTTGCCTGGCGGTTAAAGCCGCACTGCGAATGCGGCACATGCGAATTAACACCCCGTGCTCTTAGTACAGATGGCAGTTGTAGTTGTCAGTAAGTTAAATGCATCGCAACGTGGTCTATAAGTATTTATTTTTATAAATAATTTAAATCTATGATAGAAACAAGCAAAGATTTATTAAACGTAATTATTGCTGTATCCATTTTCGGCTTCACGGTTTTAATTTGTTTGGCAGTTTTTTACCTGTCTATGATTTTGCGGCAGGGTTTTAAAATTGTTCAAGAGATGCGGAATAGGCTGCATAAAGTTGACGAAGTAATAAAAACATTAAAAGAAAAAATTGAGCATAGTACTTCATATTTATTGTTGATCGGAGAAGGAGTTAAAAAGTTAGTAGAAGTGATCAAGGAGCATACAGAGAAAGGCAAGAAGAAAAAGACAGAGAAGAAAAAATAGAAGCAATTAGTTGAAATAATAGACGTTTAATGAACGTTCAGGTTATGAATAACAAAAAGGCGACCAAGCGCTTGGTCGCCTTTTTGTTTTAAACGCAAATTTATTTATTTTCCATATCCGCATTCTTTATTACTGCACCTCACTTCCCCATTTTTTCCTTCTATTAACAAAGCGCTACATTCAGGGCATTTTTCCCCGGTGGGCTTGCCCCAATAAGCGGTTTTGCAGTTAGGATATTGGTCGCAGGCGTAAAATATGCCTCTACGACTGCGTTTCTGGACGATTTCTCCTGGCTCGCAATTAGGGCAAGTAACGCCGACAGATTGATTGCCACCGTTAATGTTTTTTATATTTTTGCATTTAGGAAAAGCACTACAAGCCAAAAATGGTCCAAATTTCCCTGTTTTAACTACCATAGGAGAGCCGCATTTGTCGCAAATTTCATCTTGATATTTTTTTTCCAATTCCTTAATCTTGTCGCTTTTTTCCTGGCTGTTTTTAGAATTATTTTTACCTTGGTCATTGAGAGGCTTAATATTTTTACAGTTAGGGTAAGCGCTGCAAGCCAGGAATTTACCATAACGGCCAGTTTTAATTATCATCTCTGCGCCGCATTTGTCGCAAATTTCATTTGATTTTTCTTCCGGCATAATGTCTTTTTTATTAATTTCATTATATTTATTTTCTAAGTTAGAGTGGAAAGGGTTGTAAAAATCACGGATTATTGGCTGCCAAGCAGTATTGCCGTCAGCAATTTGGTCTAAATCATTTTCCATTTGCGCCGTAAATTGATAGTCAACGGTGCGGGGAAAATGCCCTACCAATAAATCATTAACTATAAAGGCGATATCAGTGGGAGCAAGTTTTTTATTTTCATCACGGGTGACGTAATTCCTAGCTTCAATCGTAGCAATAGTAGGAGCATAGGTTGAGGGGCGGCCAATGCCGTATTTTTCCAACACCTTTACCAAGCCAGCGTCAGAATAACGGGCTGGCGGTTTAGTAAAGCGCTGTTCTTTGTTTAGCCTTTTCAGATTAAGCTCTTCTTTGATTTTAATAGTTGGCAATTCAGTCTCTTGGCTTTTTTCCGGATAAATTTTTAAATAACCGTCAAATTTCAGCATTTGACCGGAAGCGCGAAATTGATAGGCTGTATTCTGGGCATCAATATCCATAGTAGTAGTATCAAGAATTGCTTCCGGCATTTGGCTAGCAAGAGCACGCTGCCAGATTAATCTATACAATTTATATTGGTTATTATTCAGCGAAGGTTTTATTGATTCAGGTTTTTTGCTGGCCATGGTTGGTCGGATAGCCTCATGAGCTTCTTGTGCGCCCTTGGTTTTAGTTTTAAACCGACGTGGCTTCGGGAGTGAATATTTTTCACCGTAATTTTTTTGCAGATACTTTTTTGCTTCTTTTAAAAATTTTTCTGAAAGATTAAGAGAATCCGTACGCATATAAGTAATTAAGCCATTTTCGTAAAGTTGTTGCGCTATTAGCATAGTTTGCTTGGCGCTAAAACTAAGCCAGCGGTTTGCGGTTTGCTGTAGGGTGGACGTGGTAAATGGTTTAGGCGGATTTTTTTTGGTATGTTTTCTTTCCACCTTAGCGACAATATAGTTTGCACCCTCTAGGTCCTTGGTTATTTTGTCGGCCTGAGCCTTGTTTTTTATTTCCAGCTTGTCAATGATTTGACTGTCTATTTTATTGAGCCTAGCTTTAAATACTAGATTTTCGGCTTCCGATTTTGAGGATGGGCCTTTTTTATTTAAATATACTTCTATGGTCCAATATTCTTGGGCTTTAAAATTTTGGATTTCTCTTTCTCGTTCTACCACTATGCGCACAGCTACGCTTTGCACCCGTCCGGCAGATAAGCCTCTGGCCACTTTTTTCCACAAAAAAGGCGATAATTCGTAGCCTACTAATCTGTCTAAAATTCGCCTGGCTTGTTGGGCATCAACCAGGTTCATGTTTATATTCCTGGGATTAGCCAGGGCGGTCTTTATAGCATCTTTAGTAATTTCGTGAAAGACAATACGGTCTACCTTATTATTATCTATTTTTAATGCTTGGGCAAGGTGCCAGGCAATAGCTTCGCCTTCCCGGTCTTCGTCAGTAGCTAAAATTATTGAGTTGGCTTTTTCGGACAATTTTTTCAATTTAGCTATATTTTTTTTACTTTTATCCGGAATTATATATTCAGGCGTAAAATTATTAACAACATCAACCCCTATTTTTTTTTCAGGCAAATCACGGACATGGCCAAAAGAAGACTCTATTTGATAGCTTGAATCTAAAAATTTGGTTATAGTTTTAGCTTTAGTTGGACTTTCAACAATAATTAAATTCATGAATATTCGTAATTAGTAATTAGCAATTTATAAATTTCAAATTACCGCGCTAAAACATACTGCATACCACCCAGATTTTTAATCATGCCTTTCATTTCCATCAGCGTCAAGGCGCTGTTAATCAAAGGGGTCTCAAGTTTAGTTAAGCGGATAAGTTCGTCAACA
>CAZXKB010000002.1:0-4698 GCA_964641285.1 uncultured Gammaproteobacteria bacterium
TAACGGGGCAATAAAATTTTGTAAAAAAATATTAATTATAACCAAACTTAATTAAAGACCTTCTGCTTAATAGTCCGCCGGCTGGCGGATCTACCAACTGAGCTAACGGGGCAATAAAATTTTGTAAAAAAATATTAATTATAACCAAACTTAATTAAAGACCTTCTGCTTAATAGTCCGCCGGCTGGCGGATCTACCAACTGAGCTAACGGGGCAAAAATATTTAGTTAAAAATATTATTTACAACTTAGCTTATTAATAATTTTTCGCTTAAAAGTCCGCCAGCTAGCGGATCTACCAACTGCTTGCCCACCGAAATTTTGTGTAGGCGGAAGCTAGCAAGGCTTAATATTTAAAACTTTAAACAAAAATAAATCCTGCTTTTTAGCAGAAATTATAACTTTTTTAATAATAGCAGAATATTTAATATTTGGCAATATCTTCTAAATTACTTTAGTGATAGTGGACAATTCGTGGAAAAAGCAGCTTGCTAAATTATGGATAATTTTGTAAGATAATATTATGCCTGAAGATAAAATAATAGCGAAAATGCCGCCACAAAATATTGAGGCCGAAGAATCATTTTTGGGCTGTCTTCTAATAGACAAAGACGCCATTATTAAAGTCGCTGATCAAATTTCGGAAAATGATTTTTATAAAGATGGTAATAGAATGCTATTTGAAACAATGAAAGAACTCTATTCCCGGCATGAACCCATTGATATTTTAAGCTTAACTAACCGCTTGGAAGAAAAAGATTTTTTAAAAACTATTGGCGGCCGTACTTACTTGGCTCATTTATCCAATGTTATCGCCACTTCTTCCCATGTTGTTCATTATGCTAATATTATCCAGCGTAAAGCGACTTTAAGGCGCTTACAGCAAGCAGCTGGTGAAATTACTGAATTAAGCTATCGGGAAGAAGAAGATATTGATAAAATTCTGGATGAAGCTGAACAAAAACTTTTTGGTGTTTCCCAAAAATATTTAAAAGAAGTCTTTGTGCCTGTTGACAGGCTTTTAACAGATGCTTTTGAACGTATTGATGAATTGCATAAGCAAAGCGGTAAATTACGCGGTTTACCAACGGGATTTCCTGATATGGATAATTTATTAGCTGGTTTGCAAAAATCCGATTTAATTATACTTGCATCCCGGCCCAGTGTTGGTAAAACTTCTCTGGCTTTAGATATTGCCCGCCAGGCAGCTATTAAAAGCAAATCACCGGTAGGTATGTTTTCTTTAGAAATGAGCAAGGAGCAATTAGTAGACCGGATGCTTTGCGCTCAAGCCAATGTTTCTCTTTGGCGCATGCGTACAGGAAAATTATCGGACCGGGAGGATGATAATGATTTTGCTCGCATTGGCGAAGCTATGGGGCAATTATCAGAAGCGCCAATTTTTATTGATGATTCGCCTAATTCTACCGTTATGGAAATCAGAACCAAGGCTCGCCGTCTGCAGATGGAAAAAAATCTTGGTCTATTGGTTATTGATTACTTACAGCTAATGGAAGGCCGGGGCCGATACGGTGATAACCGTGTCCAAGAAGTGGCGGAAATTACACGTGGTCTTAAGGGGGTGGCCCGGGAGTTAAATATCCCAGTATTAGCTCTGTCCCAATTATCTAGAGCCGTAGAACAAACAAGGCCTGCTATTCCTAGATTAGCCCATTTGAGAGAATCCGGGTCAATTGAACAGGATGCGGATGTTGTGATGTTTATTTATCGCAAAGCTGTTGACCGTGGTTATAATCAGGACGATCTCCCGGAGGGAGATAAAAATAAAGCGGAAATACATATAGCCAAACATAGAAATGGCCCAACAGGCAAAGTAGATTTATATTTTGATGAAAATTACGTCAGTTTTAGAAGTGTTGAAAAAGTGGACATGGAAATTCCTAAAGACTAATATTTACATAAATTATTGTTAAATAAATAAAAAAATAATATATCAACTAATAAAAAAATTATAAAACTCATAAATTTATGTTTAATAAATTAAAACATCTAAAGGATTTACGCAGCCAAGCCAAAGTAATGCAAAACTCTTTAGCTCAAGAAACTATTAAAGTGGAAAAGGCTGGCATAACCGTTATAATGAACGGCAATATGGAAATTACTAAAATTACTATAAATGAAGACATGGCTAAAGAAAGTTTGGAGGGGATGCTGTCTGAATGCCTTAATGAAGTAATTAAAAAAACACAGAGGTTAATGGCACAAAAAATGCAAGAAATGGGTGGCATTCCGGGTTTTGGATAAATATGAAATACCCTAAATCTATCCAAATATTAATAGATTATTTATCAAAATTTCCTTCAGTCGGCCCTAAAACTGCGGAACGTTATGTCTTTTTTTTACTAAAACAAAATCCGGAAGAACTGCAAAAATTTGCTCAAGCCATAGCTGAATTAAAAGAAAAAACCACTACCTGCCAAAACTGCTTAGCTGTTGCCGAAACTAACCCTTGCCCAATTTGTTCTGATCAAAAAAGAAACCATACTATGATTTGTGTAGTAGCCGATACGAAAGATATGCTTTCTTTGGAGTCAACCAAGGAGTTTAATGGCTTATATCATATTTTGGGAGGCGTCTTAAATACTATTGAAAATATTAAGCCCGAACAATTAAATATTAAACAGCTTATTAGCCGAATTAAAAAAGACGGAGTTAAGGAAATTATTTTAGCTTTAAATCCTACTTTAGAAGGAGAAACTACAGTTATGTACCTAGCCAAACTTATTAAACCATGTAAGATTAAAATAACCCGTTTAGCCAAAGGCCTACCTATGGGCGCTGATTTAGAATACGCTGATGAAATAACTCTAACTAATGCCTTAAAATTTAGAAATGTTCTTTGATATAATAAAAAGAGGATACAATAATGGAAACATTACAAAAATTAAATTTGGATGAAAATAAATTTATTTCCGCTATTATAACCATATCTTGCATCACGGCTGCATCTATTTTGGTTATAACTACTATAATTATTCATCTTTTTAAATAAAAAAACTCACATTACAAATAGCTGTGAGTTTTATTTTATTACTAAAATGTAGTTTAACTTTTGGGAGCAATACTGGTAATTTCTACTTTTGTAAAGGTTTGCCGATGGCCTTTATTCCTTAAATAGCGGGTTTTTCTTTTATATTTTATAACCGAAACTTTTTTATCTTTCCCCTGCTCTACTACTTTGCCTTCTACTTTTTGTTTTAACAAAGGCTGGCCTAACTTAAACTCTTTACCATCAGAAGACGCTATCAATAAAGTATCAAATTTAATTTTTTTACCTACTGGTATGTCCAGTTTTTCGACTTTAATAGTTTCCCCTTTTTCTGCCTTGTATTGTTTGCCGCCTGTTTTAATAACTGCTATTTTTGACATAAATTATTCTGTTTTAATCTGTTTAAATCCTACGCAAGAATATTTAACAAGATGAAAACAAATTTAAATTTATTATATATTAAAATAAATAAACCGCTGCTTTAGCGGTATTTTTATTATACTAAATTCTCATAATCAGTCAAGCTATGCTTTTATTTTATAATTCAAGTAACAGCTTTGGCTATTGTTTTTACCACCTTTTTTTCTGTAATATTAGGCAATATTTTATTTTTTGTTGGTTTTTTAATTGAACAAGCTAAGGCAATAGCGGCTGATATTTTTATTTGATCAGTAATTTTTTTCTTTCCTGAATCCAGAAGACCGCGAAAAATACCTGGAAATACTAAAGCATTATTGATCTGGTTAGGATAATCCGACCGTCCAGTACCAACTATAACCGCCCCAGCCTGTAGGGCTAAATTAGGTTTAATTTCCGGGGTAGGATTAGCCATGGCGAAAATAATTGGGTCTTTATTCATTAATTTAACCATGGTTTGGTTAACTAAATTTCCTTTTGATACTCCGATAAAAACATCTGCTCCAATCATCGCTTCTTTAAGCCCGCCTTTAATCCTTTTTTTATTGGTTCTTTCTGCCATTTGCTTTTTATATACATTAAGGTTTTTTCGCCCGGAATATATTATGCCCCGGCTGTCAACTAAAATTATATCCTTAATACCTTGGCTTAAAAAAAGTCTAGCAATGGCTAAGCCAGCCGCGCCTGCTCCATTAACGACTACTTTCAACTCTTTAATTACTTTATTTACTGTCCGACAGGCGTTAATTAAAGCCGCTAAGACCACAATGGCCGTTCCGTCTTGGTCGTCATGAAAAACCGGTATTGATAATTCTTTCTCTAATTTTTTTAAAATTGTAAAGCAATGAGGAGCGGAAATATCTTCCAAATTAATACCAGCAAAACTCGGTTCGATATAATGGCAAAATTTAATAATTTCTTCCGGATCAGTAGTGCTAATGCACAATGGGACCGCATCTATATTGGCAAATTCTTTAAAAATGACCGCTTTACCTTCCATCACCGGCATAGCTGCTTCTGGTCCAATATCGCCTAAGCCTAAGACCGCGCTCCCATCAGTAACAATTGCCACAGAATTAGCTCTGTTAGTTAATTCCCAGCTCTTTCTTTTATTTTTACTTATAGCCAAAGAAACCGCTGCTACACCTGGAGTATAAGCTATGGCTAAATCATTATTTGAATTTAACTTCACCTTTGGCTTTATTTCAATTTTACCTCTAAATTTTTTATGAAGCTCTAAAGCTTTTTTATCATAAGACATATTTTTATTGA
>CAZXKB010000003.1:0-4511 GCA_964641285.1 uncultured Gammaproteobacteria bacterium
CGCGCTTGTACCATCGCTTTCCACCATTCGCGCTTAACCGCATTGGCCAATTCCGCGCCGTATGGGCCATAATCATAAACTGCGGCAAACCCGCCGTAAATTTCCGAAGAAGGAAAAATAAAGCCTCGTCGCTTGCATAAAGCTACAATTTTATCCATTAAATTATTTTTAGCCATAAAACTATTATTAATAATAAAACAATGAAACCATAAAATAATTTTTACCAAAATAACTTACTCTTGCTCTGCTTTGTATTTTTCCATCAAACCTTCCATGTCCATTTTTTCTAATTGTTCTTCTATGTCTTCCATGTTCATATTTCCTCCTTCGCCCAAGCCTTCCTGCAATTGCTGGCCAATTTCCTGCAGCTGGCTCATAGTTTCTGTCCAATCCGTGAATTCAACATTGGCCGGTGGTTCAAAAAGACTGTCCGGCAAGCTCTTTTCCTGGCATTCGTACTTATACTGGGCATCCCACCCTTCCGCCATTTCTTCCCAGTCATAGTCTTCCGCCTTCTCTTTCTGCTCCTCATCCATGGTTTCCTGCATAGATTTTATATTCATCTTGGTTCCCTTGTCTCCGCTCCACATATAAACCCAATCACCGGTAGTTAAAGAAACACCGTCCATACTGGGAGTTTCGGTATCACTGCCGCCGAACATATAAGGCAGTCCTTCGATCCTGACTTTATTGTCCTTGGCTTGCATGGTCATGGTGCCTTCGCCAGTTGATAGGGTGCATTCAACTGATTTACCTCTTTTCAGCCAGCCCAATAAACTATTATTATCAACAACCTGAAAGCTTGGAGTTACCCCCGGCTTATCAGTCTCAATATTTTTACTGCTTTTGCCTCTGTTGAGAGCCAAATAACCTCCGGCGCCAATAACCAATAATGCCACAATAATAATTATTACTTTTTTCATAATTTTTTAATTAATTATTATATAATTAAATTTAACTACATCTCTTCTAATATTTCAATGCCTAATAAATTCAGCCCATTAAAAATAACCTGATTAATTGTGCTGATAAGAGCTAATCTGGCCTCGCGTATATCTTTTTCCGCTTTTAACACCGGTATCTTATGATAATATTCATTAAAGGACCTGGCTAAATCAAATAAATATTTCGCGACCTCGCTCGGATCGTAATTATCGCCTGCATTTATAACTATTTCCGGATATCTGGCCAGCTCCATCGCTAGCTTATGTTCCTTGTTATCAGTTAATTTATCAAATTTCCATTTTCTATTTTCAGATTTCCGCTCGCCAGCTTTCCGTATAATACTATTTATCCGGGCATAAGTATACTGCAGGTAAGCGGCCGTAAAACCGTCAAAGCTCAAAGCTTTATTAATATCAAAAGTAATCACCTGGTCGGCGCTAACTTTGATCATTTCAAATTTTATGGCGCCATTGGTTATTGTCCGGGCCACCTGTTCTATTTTTTTCTCATCCCAGTCTTTATGGCGCTTTTTAGTTTCACTTTTCGCTTTATTAAAAACCTGCTCCCGCAAATCTTCGTAAGTAATAACATTGCCTGATCGCGAGGACATCATCCCGGAAGGAAGTTTAACAAATTCATAGCCTAAATGAACCATGTCGTAATTATAGCCCAATAACTCTAATACTTTAAACAGTTGTTTAAAATACAAGCTCTGGCGCACATCAACTACATAAATTGATTTATCCAGCTTATATTTTTTAAACTTATCAATGGCCAGAGAAATATCAGCTACCGGATACAAGGCCGTGCCGTCGGAGCGCAAGAACAATAATACGCTTAAATTATATTTGTTTAAATCAGCAATAACCGCGCCTTCACTCTTTATTAAAAATTCTTTTTTATACAACTCCTCGACTTTTTTCATGCCCTTGCCTATAAATTCATTTTCATAATAAATATGGCCAAATTTGACGCCCAGCTCCTTATATATTTTACTAAATTGTTCTATGCTCCACTCTCTGGTCTTTTGCCATAATTTATATTCAGCTCCTTTCCGGCTCTCAATCTTTTTCATCATAAATATCACCATTTCTTTAGCTCTGGGGCTTTTTTCTAATTCCTTCGTCGCGCGAACATATACCTGGCCTAAAAAATAACCTTTATCTTCCGGCAATTTTTTCTCTTGATAAAATTCCGATTAAGCCCAAAGGGTTTTCGCTACATGGATGCCAAAATCATTAACATAGGAAACCGGAATGCTATTGTAGCCATTGGCCGCTAAAATCCTATTAACCGCATCGCCGTAGCAAATATTACGCAAATGCCCGACATGATATTCTTTATGCGTATTGGCATTAGAATATTCAATCATCACCCGCTTCTCTTTCCCGCTTTTATTTTGGCCATATTCATCTTTTAGCCGTCGCACTTCATTTAAGGCCTCTTTTACTAAATATTTTCTATTAAAAGTAAAGTTAACATAAGGGCCAATTGCTTTGGTTCCGGCAACCGCTTCTTCAATTTTAAAATTACTAATTATCCAGCTAGCCATCTCGACTGGGGTTTTGCCTGTCTTCTTAGCGATATTAAAGCACGGTAAGCTTAAATTCCCGAATTCCACCTTGGTCGGATAAACTAAATCAGACGCTTGCACGATTTTTTGGCCAAGCGCCTCATTTATCTGTTTAGCTATCTCTTTTTTAATCTTATCTAATGTATACATAAATCCTACTCTCCAATTATCTGCAGCGCCACCTTTCTCGGCCGGGCGCGATCAAGCTCAATCGCAAAAACCCTTTGCCATTGCCCGATTTGCAGTTTTCCGCCCAAAATATTTAAAAGCTGCGATACTGGCAGATGCGCGGCCTTGCAGTGTGAATGGCCGTTATCGCACTCGCCATCGCACATATTGACCGTCCTGATGTCAAAATTATCATGCATATACCGCATGGTCCGAGGGGCAATGCGCTCCAGCATTTTCTTTATATCACTTATTAAAAGAGGCTCAGCTTCGTTAACGATAATAGCCATAGTCGTATGCAGACTCTGGATATTTACTATCCCGTTTTTTATTTTGATATTTTTTAATATCTTTTGGATCTTATCCGTAATATCAATAAAATCCAGGGTAGTCGCGGTTTTAAGATTAATGAAATGATTAATGATTTTCATATTATTCTCTCGGAATTGCTGATATCATCCTTAAAAATAATAATCAACAAAGCCTAAAATAATAAATATTTTATTTTAATGCAACTTTAACAAACTGCCTCTTTCCTCTTTGTAGCAAAACTCCTTCTTTTGTTATTTTAATCTCTTGATCAATATCGTTCGCGATTTTACCGCTTAATTTTATTCCATTCTGTTTAATTAACCTTCGCGCCTCGCTCTTACTGCTGGCTAATTTTACTTTTTCCAACAAATCGACTAATTTCCAATTTCCAATTTCCAATTTCATTTCTTTTACTTCATCCGGCGCTTCCTTTTTCTGAAACGTCTTTATAAACACATTCTGGGCTTTTTCCGCCTTTTTTTCTCCGTATATTATTTTGACTATCTCAAGCGCTAATTTCATTTTTAAATCCCTGGGGTTTACTTTATCGTCTTTAAGCTGCGCATAAATATTTTTTACTTCATTCATCGGCACCTTGGTGCAAAGTTCAAAGCCTAAACCGATCAAGTCATCGGTCCAGGACATAATCTGGCCATACATATTGTCCGGGGTTTCATCAAGATTAACAATATTGCCTTCGGTCTTGCCCATCTTCTTGCCGCTCGGATCAACCAGCAATTTATTTGTTAAAACGAATTTTTCCTTATTTTTCATTGCCTTGATTAAATCCCGACCGCAGAGCATATTAAACATCTGGTCATTGCCGCCGATTTCCAAGTCAACATCCATAGCCACGCTGTCGTAGGCCTGGGCTAAGGGGTATAAAAATTCATGCAAATAAATCGGCTTTTCGGCTTTTAATCTTTCCTGGAACATATCGCGCTGAATCATCTGCTGAACCGTGAAATTAGCCGCAATTTCAATCAAGTTTTTAAAAGTCAGCTTATCGCCCCACTGGCTATTATAAAGTACTTTGGCCGGATTATTTCCGGAAAAATTCAAATATGCTGACGCCTGCTTTTGATAATTTGCGCAATTTTTAAGAAGCTCTTCTCTGCTTAATTTCTTCCGAGCCGCGGTCTTGTCGGTCGGATCGCCAATCAAGCCGGTAAAATCGCCTACTAAAAAAATCACTTCATGGCCTAAGGCCTGGAACTGCGCTAATTTATTTATCTGGATAGCATTGCCAATATGAAGAGAGGAAGCGCTTGGGTCAAAACCGCAATAAAGGCGTATTTTCTTGCCAGTAGCCAATCTTTCTGCCAGAGCTTTTTTATTGGGATAGACTTCTTCTACTCCGCGCTCTAACACTTCATTTATTTTACTTTTATCAGTAATAACTTTTGCCATAAATTTATAGCTTAAAAATAACATTCGTATGTCCCGCATTCGTAGTGCGGGTCGCCGAAGGCGATAACGTACATTCGCATGTGCCCCATTTGTAGCGGGGCTT
>CAZXKB010000004.1:0-2028 GCA_964641285.1 uncultured Gammaproteobacteria bacterium
TTCCTGCGGATTAAATTTGCTTTCATCGCTAAAATTAGCTTTGCGGTTAATTTGCTCTTCTGTTGGCTCCAATAATTTTAGCGCAACGGCCAGATAAGCAGTTTCCAATCTACTTGCTTCTAAAATAGGGTCATTTACCAGCCCAACTTCTGACGATCTTTTCTTATACCTTGTTAAGGCGATCATAAATAATTTCTTGTTAATATCCCAAACATTTTCATAAAAAGCATTTTTTTCTATCTCTTTAAAAACTTGCTTTAAAGTATTCTGATAATAATAAAATAAAAAATCCGTTGTTACGATTACGGGAATTTCTTTAGCAAGTAAAAATCTATACATCGCAAAAAAATCATCTTGAGCCGGGAACTGATTATCCAAAATAACAAATCCTTTATTATTAATATTTTCAACCTGATCATCAAAATTTATTTTTCTTGATAAACTATAATAATTTGCCGCCTCAATTTTTATATTAATTGGCAGGTCAAAACTCTCTATAGTCGACTGGAAATCATCTTCATCTTTTTGGTAAAAATAGCCAAAAGATAAATCTTCTGCTTTAATATTTTCCGTTGAAGTCCCAAGTTCAAATCCGTTAATTCGGCCATTACCGAAATCACCGGGCAGTCTGCCGCTGGTTGAAGTTGAAGTCGGGGAAGGTGCGATTTGATTGGTATTTCCCAGCTCTGTCGGTAAGGAAGTAGCTGTACTTTTAAAAATTACTACAATAATAATAACTGCCATAATAAGGATTGAGATAATAACTATGGCCCCGATAATAATATTTTTATAAGAAAAAATACCTGAAGATTTCTGGACAATACTTACTTCTTGCTCATGGCCTTCATCTAAATCTTTGTCTAAAAACATAGTGTTTAATAAATTTATTTTTATATTTATATTATACCATAAACTTCGACTATGCGCTAATAAAATAAAAAAAGACGGCCCCTAATAATTAAATTTATTCGCCGCCTGCTCTCCGCTTGCATTTATTTTAAATATTTTGCTTTATTTTTTATATGTTCATCATAAGTTTTGCTAAAAATTGTCTGGCCATTGTCAAAACTGTTAAGAAAATAATTATACTCCGTAAATTCAGGATAAATAGCCGCTTTAATAGCATTAAGGCCGGGGCTGCAAATCGGGCCCGGAGGCAAGCCTAAATTCTGATAAGTATTATAAGGCGAGTTAATCTTGGTATCATCAATTGTATACTGCTTTTTATTTTCTCCTAAAACATAAGCCAGGGTAGCGCATGATTCCAGGGGTTGTCTATTTTTTATCCGATCCCAAAAAATCCCGGAAACAATCTTCATGTCGCCGTAGCTCCTTACCTCTTTTTCCAATAAAGAGGCCATAATTACTGTCTCGTAAATCGTCTTTTCTTGTTCGGCTATGTCTTCCCGCATTTGGCTAGTCAGCTTTCTGTCAAAATTAAACAACATCTTTTTTATTATATCTTCAACGCTTGCATCTTTATATATCCGGTAAGTATCAGGAAATAAATAACCCTCCAAACTAGCTGATAACGGAGCATCGTCCAAAAAATCCAAACTCTCAACTATCAACCCGTCTGCCGAACGGGCAGACTCCCAACTACCAATTCCCTTATTGGCTGCTTGCTTAAATTCATCGCCGGAAACAAAATTATTTTCCAATAAATATTTATTAATATCGCCTATATCCCAACCCTCAATAACTTTTATGGTCCTTTCCTGACTTATAGATTGACCAGCGGCTAAAATTTCAACAATTTCCTTTATATTTGAAGCGGGACTTAATAAATATTCCCCTGCTTTTAAATCCTTCTGATAATCATTCAACTTTATGTAAATTTTAAAATAATTTTTTGATTTAATTAAACCGGCCATATATAAATTCTCCCCTATCTGACTTACGCTCTCGCCTTCGGCAATAATAAAATAGGCATTATCCACTTTCTTGTTAGCCGATATGCTTATACCGCGCCAATAAGCAAGACTGGCAATAACAAAAAAAATTATTATAAAAATAATTATAATTTTT
>CAZXKB010000005.1:0-1992 GCA_964641285.1 uncultured Gammaproteobacteria bacterium
GTTTTATCGAATTCCATAGTATTGCTTGGGGTTGGCTGATTTTCTTTTTTTGTCATATTTTTCGTGGTGTTTATCCGCCTCTAGCTTAAGCGAGGGCGGGCGAGCGTCCTTTTTTAGAACTCCCACAAATTAAGTTTATTATGTTTATTAGTGATTAGAATAATAAGGGGCAGGAATTAAACTTCCTACCCTTGAATTATCTTGAAGTATAATATCTATTTACTGCTTCTTTTTTTGAATTGCCAGGGCCAATAGCGGTAATCTGAATGGAAAATAATTGTTATTATAAATCCGCATATAATCGGTAAAAATGCTACTGCTATCCGGCACAATGTATTAGTATTTTTTAATAATATTGGCAAGGCTATTGCGGCAATTATAAATATTAAGATTACAATTTTGCCTTTAATTTCCTTTGAAATTAAAAAGTTCATTATTTTCCTCCTTTAATTTTTATTTTATTTTTTTATTTCTACTCCCATCTGCCGAGCCGTACCCGCAACAATTTTCATGGCTTGTTCAATATCATCGGTATTTAAGTCAGGCATTTTTATGGTTGCAATTTCTTCAAGCTGTTTTTTAGTAATTGAACCGATTTTTTCTGTTAAAGGATTGCCTGCGCCTTTTTTGATTTTAGCTATCTTTTTAATCAGTTCAGCCGCCGGCGGAGTTTTGGTAATAAAGTTATAACTCCTGTCTTCATAAACGGTAATTTGCACCGGAATTAAATCTCCCATTTTATCTTTGGTAGCATCATTAAATTTAGTGCAGAATTCCTGGATATTAAGACCGTGCTGGCCTAAGGCCGGACCGACTGGAGGAGCTGGATTAGCTTGCCCAGCCGGGATTTGTAGTTTTATTTTTGTCAGTATTTTTTTTGCCATATATGTTAGTTAATTAGTTATTCAGGAGTTAGTTAATCATAGGAATGGATTTTTTTATTTTGCCCAATTAACTAAGCCCTGGTTAACTATTTTAAATTTTTTTAATTTGCAAGAAATCCAGTTCTACCGGCGTTTCCCGGCCAAACATGGAAACCAGTACTTTCACTTTGCCCTTAGCTTCATCTATATTGGTAATTTTACCTTCTAAATTTTTAAACGGGCCGTCATTAATGCGGACCGGAGAGCCGACGGAAACATCAATTTTAAATTTCGGTTCTTCCACTCCCATCCTCTTTTGCAGTTCTTTTATTTCATTTTCGCTGATTGGCGTCGGAATAGTGCCTGTGCCGATAAAGCCGGTAACATTGGGGGTATTTCTAACAACATACCAGGAATCGTCATTAACAATCATTTCTACCATTACGTACCCGGGGAATATTCTTTCTTCCACGATTTTGCGTTTGCCGTTTTTTATCTTAATTTTTTTTTCTGTCGGTATTAAAATATTATAAATTTTATCTTCCATGTCCATTGATTCAATCCTTTGTTTTAAATTCTGAGAAACATTTTCTTCATAACCCGAATAAGTGTGCAATACATACCAGCGCCGGCCTTGATTTAGCATTTGTTTTGCCATATTGTTAGCTACTCAGTTAATTTATTAAATAGATATATTTTTTAATTAATTAACTTAATTTATGTAATTAGGCAGCTGTTTAATTATTTTATTACCAATTCAAGCAGAAAAGAAAAAATATAATCTAAAGCTCCTAAAAAAGCAGCCACTGCTAAACTTATGCCAATAACCAATAATGTATAGTTATTAGTTTCTTTTTTAGTCGGCCAGGTGACTTTTTTCATTTCCTCGGTTGATCCCTTAATGTAATTCACTAGTTTATTCGCCATATAAGAAATATATCCAAGTAATTAAAAACCGCCTTTCTTCGGCAGTTATGCTTGATATTAAAATAATAAAGGATAATAAGAATTATGTCAAGTATAAATATTTAAGCCTGTTACTAACACAAATATTGACATTAATTAGGAATATGTGATATTATAAATACCAACTAATTTAGTAGGAATTAACATGAAATTTTCCACGCGA
>CAZXKB010000006.1:0-3455 GCA_964641285.1 uncultured Gammaproteobacteria bacterium
TGAAATTTTAGAAGAAATAAAAAAAGACAGCCAGCTTAAGCGCATTCCAGTATTGATTCTTTCTAATTTAGGCCAAGATACTGATGTTATGAAAGGCAAGGAGTTAGGGGCAGTTGATTATTTAATAAAATCTGATTATTCCATGACAGAAGTGATTGAGAAGGTTAAGAAGTATTTGAAAAAGTAATAAGGAATAAGACATAAGTAATAAGGGGGCTGGCTGTTATAATTTATGTCAGATTCAGGCATTCGTCACTTTACCCACCTTATTGCGTGGCAAAAAGCTCATCATTTGGCTAAAAGAATTTATAAAATAACCAGAGATTTCCCCAAAGAAGAACTATTCGGCTTGATAAGCCAAATAAGAAGAGCCGTCAGCTCTATAACCTGTAATATTGCAGAAGGATATGGCAGGTTTCACTATAAGGATAAAACAAAATTTTATTACCAAGCCAGGGGTTCAAATATGGAAGCACAGAATTTGCTGATTTTATCTTATGAATTAGGGTATATTAACGACAAGGACTATGAGGAGTTGAAAATTTTAGTTTATGAAGGATATAAACTACTAAATGGCTTAATCAAAAGTACTGCTAATTTCATTTAATAATTAATTTACACTATTCTATTTGCTTAATTCATTAATTCAAGAGTTAGTCCTTCTTATTACTTATTACTTATGTCTTACTCTTAATTATTTTTAGAGAAAAGTGCAAAAATTAATGAAGCAAGGAAGACAAGGAAATAAAAGAGCAAGACGAAATTTATAATTTGCTTTATTGTTTTTTTGATAAGGTTATGAAGATATCAATAGAAAAGTTACGCGACCTGCTTGTTCGCCCGGAGCATGTATCAGCAGAGGATTTTAATATAGCAGGGAAAGAGGCGGAAAAAGACAAAAAAAGTTTAGCCGAGATTTTGATTGATAAAGACTTGATTAAAGACGAGCAGCTGGGCCAGCTAATTGCCCAAGATTTAGGTTTTGACTTTATTAACTTAAGAAACGAGAAGATAGATGAGCAAATCTTGAGCTTGGTTCCGGAAATAGTAGCCAGATCAAAAGGCATAATTGCTTTTGCCCGTGACGCCCAAGAGGTTAAGGCGGGCATGCTTAACCCGGACGATTTAGAAATGCGCCATATTTTGGAAAAGCGGTTCAACCAGCCGATCAAGCCCTTTTTAATAACCAAAAGAGATTTCCATCAGGCGCTTGCCAGTTATCAGACCAGCTTAAAGGATGAGTTAGCCAGCATTAACAATAAGCTGGTTAGCAAAGAAGTTGTTAAAGAGGAGAAAGATAAATTAGTTGTTAAAATTGTTGATTTATTGTTAGAGCATGCTCACTTCAATAAAGCGTCTGATATTCATATTGAACCTTATGCCGGCGAAGTGGGGGTTCGTTTTCGCATTGACGGGGTGATGCATACGGTTATCAAACTGCCGAAAGAATTATTAGATATAGTGTTAACGCGGATTAAGATTATGGCCCGGATGCGGACAGATGAACATCGAGCCGCTCAA
The DNA here is from genome assembly GCA_964641285.1 of uncultured Gammaproteobacteria bacterium. Classification (GTDB taxonomy): domain Bacteria; phylum Patescibacteriota; class Patescibacteriia; order Patescibacteriales; family CAZXKB01; genus CAZXKB01. The sequence goes on from CAZXKB010000006.1 coordinate 1,522, forward strand.
GACGGTAAATTTCAGTTTAAGAGCCAAGGCGAGACTATTGACGTCAGGGTTTCCATTGTGCCGGTTACGGCCGGGGAAAATGTAGTGATGCGTTTATTGTCAGCCAGAAGTAGGCAGATGGGTCTAAGCAGTCTGGGTTTATCTGGCCAGGATTTAGCTGGGGTTAGGCAAGCCATTAAAAGCCCCCATGGCATGATTTTAGTGACTGGCCCGACCGGTTGCGGTAAAACCACTACTATTTACGAGATATTAAAAATTTTAAATATTGAAGCGATGCACATTGCCAGCATTGAGGATCCGGTAGAATACGACATAGAAGGCGTTAGCCAGATTCAGGTTAATCCTAAGACGAATTTGACTTTTGCCAAGGGGCTGCGGGCCATAGTGCGCCAAGATCCGGATATTATTATGGTCGGTGAAATAAGGGACCAGGAAACCGCTCAAATTGCGGTGCATTCAGCCATGACCGGCCATCTAGTGTTGTCCACATTGCATGCCAATGATGCGGCTACTACCCTGCCCCGTTTACTGGACATGGGCATTGAACCGTTTTTAGTAGCTTCAACTGTCAAGGTAGTAATTGCCCAACGTTTGGTGCGCTCTATCTGCCAAAAGTGCCGCTATTCTTATGAGTTGAGCAATGAAGAAATGGCCGTTGTTAATAAGATACCTCAACTTAAAAGCATTTTAGAAGCTAAATATAAAAAAGATATAAAGAAAATTAGACTGTATAAAGGGGCTGGCTGTAAAGTTTGCACTAATACCGGTTATAGCGGCCGGGTTGGTATTTTTGAAATTTTAGAGACAAAGGAAAATATTAAAGAACAAGTTATTAGCAGAGCGGCTAGCGACCAAATATTAAAAATTGCCCGAAAAAATGGCATGACCACTATACTGGAGGACGGAATTAATAAAGTTTTTGATGGAGTAACCACCTTGTCCGAGGTTTTAAGAGTGACGGGGGAATGATGGCCAAATGGTTAAATTGCTAAATTGCTAAATTGCTAGATTGCTTATTTATTAGTAATTCAACATTATTATGAAAAAAGATAGAAAAAGTGTTTTATCCGCCAACATTTCTTTAAGCTTTTTGAACCATGTCAGTTTAAGAGACAAAACAATGCTGGCTAGCAATTTAGCTATTATGCTTAAGGCCGGCTTAGCTATTACGGAATCGTTAGATATTTTAGTTGACCAGTCGACGGGAAGATTCAGGCGGATAATTTTGAGCGTTTCCCAGTCAGTCATGGCTGGCAATTCTTTATCTTCATCTTTCGCCAAGTTTCCCAAAGTTTTTTCCGCTTTTTTTATAAACGCAATTCAAGCCGGGGAATCTTCGGGAAATTTAGAGAATAATTTAAGCAACGTGGCCGAACAGTTAACTAAAGAAAAAGAATTGATTGAAAAAATAAAAGGAGCGATGTTTTACCCTTTAATAATATTAATTTTAGCCTTTGTTATCGGTTTAGCCCTGGCTTTTTTTGTTTTACCGAAAATCACCCCGATTTTTACTGCCTTAAAAGTTGATTTACCGATTACTACCCGATCTTTGATTTGGTTTTCCGGCTTAATACAGAATCATGGCTTTATTTTATTGGCTATTTTAGCGGGTTTTATAGTTTTTGTTATCTGGCTGGCTAGACAGAAATTTTTTAAACCGGTTTTGCATTTTCTTTTTCTCCATCTTCCTATTATTAGTAAATTAAGTCGCTATAAAAACATATCCCAATTTTGCCGTACTTTGGGTACGCTTTTAAGAAGCGGTTTGAGCCTGGATGAAGCCCTGCAGATTACCGAGAAGACAGTGAGCAATTATTATTATAAAAAAAATATAGCTGAAATAGGAAAGCGCATAAGTGGAGGAGGGACATTGTCGGAAAATTTAACCGAATATAGCGAATATTTTTCTCGTTTAACTATCAGCATGATTAGAG
>CAZXKB010000007.1:0-6840 GCA_964641285.1 uncultured Gammaproteobacteria bacterium
TCAGTCTGCCACCAGGTATCCATAATTGGACAACGATTCTTGCCTACATACTTATAATACCACTTCCAAGCCTCTGGATTGATTGGTTCTCCTACTGAACCTAATATTCTTAAACTTGGCATTCTATGTTTTCTCGGCCATTGAGCGCCATACTTCATCATCGCCCTAATCAGGGTCGGGGCGGTATACAGAACATTAACTTTATATTTTTCTACAATCCGCCATATTCTGTCTGGTTTCGGTATGTCAGGAACTCCTTCATACATTAAGGTGGTGATCCCAGCAAGCAACGGCCCATAGATAATATAACTATGACCGGTAATCCATCCCGGGTCAGCTGTACACCAAAAAATTTCCTTACCATGAATATCAAATACCCAATTAATAGTCCGTAGCACCCCCACTGAATAACCGCCATGCACATGAATTACTCCCTTCGGCTTGGAGGTAGTGCCGGATGTATACAAAACAAAAGCCGGGTCTTCAGCATTCATTTTTGCGCATTTTGCTTCAGGAGACTGTCCTTTAATAAAATCATGGTACCATATATCACGTCTTTTATTAAAATTAACTTTCTTTTTATTGTTTTTAACCACAATCACTTTCTTGATGGATTTACATCCTTTCACTGCTTCATCAGTAATGTCCTTTAAATTAATCACCTTCCCTCTCCTGAAACTGCCGTCAGCCGTAATTAATACCTTGGCTCGGGCATCCTGAATCCGGTCAGCTAAAGCCTTAGACGAAAAACCGGCATAGACTACTGAATGCATAGCCCCGATTTTAGCGCAAGCCAGCATAGCTATAGCAATTTCCGGAATATTCGGCATGTAAATAGCAACTCGGTCGCCCTTTTTAATCCCTAAACCGCGCAAAGCATTAACCAGCTTATTAACTTCTTGGTAAAGCTCCCAGTAAGTATATTTCCTGGTTCTACCAGTCTCGTCCTCCCATAAAATAGCTTTTTTATTTCTTGTTTTCGTCTCTATATGACGGTCAAGCGCGTTATAAGCCAAATTGCACTTACCTCCGATAAACCATTTAAAAAACGGCTTCTGGCTATCATCAAATGCTTTATCCCATTTCTTAAACCAAACTAAATCCGCGGCCGCTTGCTCCCAAAATTTTATAGGATTTTTTACCACTTTTTTTAAAGTCGGCTCGTAATTTTTTATTAACGCTTCTTTTAATATTTTTTTAGATGGTTTATATTTTTTCTGAAATTTTGATAAAACTTCAGTTAATTCTCGATCATGTTTTTTTTGCATAATTAAAATAATATTTATTAATTATATCTTTAGCTATTTTATTAATTTTATTTTTGATAATATCGCTCTACGCGACAATAATCCGTTTTGAGCGCCCTGTTGACCGATAACCGAAGCTGTATTGGCTACACTCAATTTCATTGCTTTTTTAACATCACCTTTAAATAATTCCAGACCGGCAATTAGAGTTGAGCCAAAAGCATCGCCAACTCCAGTAGTATCAACCCGCCATCTTTCCTTAAAAATATTTTGATGATAAAATTTATTGCCATCATAAGCATCAGCGCCATATTTACCATTGGTAATTACTACTACGCCCGAAATACTCTCTTTTAAAACTTTAAGTAAATTCCGAATATTGTTTAAAAAACTGCGACTTTTATTCTCGTAATTTGGGTTGGTCACTACCAGCTCAATAGCCTCGTCTTTATTAACTGTAAGCATGGAAGTCTTGGCTAAATATTTACCAATTGTCTTAAAGCCGGCATGTAATTGAATATGCCCGGGATTCCAAGCAATTTTTGCTTTAGATTGAAACACTTTACTAAGTACCTCCCGCCATCGGCCGGATAGTGAAGTCATATAAATCCAGCTGGCTTGATTTAATTTATTTATCTCATTAGTATCAAGCTTTAATTTTTTATTCGCCGCTCGATTAGAAAATACTACATGTTCATTCTCTTGCCCCACTAATAAAAAAGAAAAGCCAGTTACCTCGTCTTTAATTTTTTGAATTAAATCTGTATTAACTTTATGTTTAATAAAATTCTTTATTACCCTGCCGCCACGGTCGTCTTGGCCGATAGCTACCATAGCTGCTACTTTAAATCCCAAACGAGCCAGACAGACAGCCGCATTAGCCGCTCCGCCGCCATAAGTTGTATAGGCTTTATCAACTCTCAATTTAGCGCCGAATTCAAAAGCAATTAAACGCTGCTGTAAAATATCTTCTTTATTATCAATCACCATGCCTTCCCTGGTATAAACGGTTATATCCTCGGTTGTGCCGCCGATAGTAATAAAGTCGTATTTCATATTTTATTATTAACGAAATTCCAGGATGCAAATCCTAAAATAACATTCTCATTATTTTTTTAAACTTTACTGTTTGTATTATAGCATAACTCTAAAAACAAAAAAAGCGCTCGAAAAATTCAAAGCGCTCTATAAAAATATTTATCTTTTTCAATCAGTTATCTCAAATCATTAATCCGTTTATCCAGTTCGTCTCTTTGCTCCTCGGTAATCAAATATATATTATCGCTATCCCCTTTCTTGGCATAATAGAATTCCTCGCCGTTATCGCCTCCGACCATAAGCGTATTTTCAATATCTTCGCCGGTTGCTTGAATAATAATGGAATGCTCATCTAAACCCGTTCCGGCAAATGTCTGCTCGGGAATTTTAGCGGCGGTCAGGTTTGACATAATATCCAGGGTCTCATTAATTTCATCTTCATCAACTTCAAAGGCATAAGGCAAAATACCCGTCCATGCGTCTTCCTGTTTTTCTATAGTAAATTCCCTTGTCGGATACTGGAATCTCACCTTGCTAATCTTTTCTTTGTCAGAAGAAAAAATAGTTTTATCATACCAGTCATCGCGGTCAAAAGAGCTATTTAAATTTATTTTTACTAAGTAGGTTTTATCAGCTTCCGGCTGGGAAATATAAGTGCTGACATAATCACCAGCCAGTTTACCAACTATAAAATCCTTAAGCAACTCTTCGCCTTGCCATAATCTAACATGAATTCCGGATTCTTCATCAGTCTGAAATTCACTCTTCTTGTCCTTGTTTGTGCTGACTAATTCTAAATCCTCTTTTACGGCCTGCTTTAAATTATCAAACATACTCCCCATAATACTATCTTTAACATAAAAATCTTTGGTGTTAAAAATCTTCCAGTTTTCTTCCAGCTTTTCTAAGATAGTAACTTTTTCGTTGTGGTCAACTTCAATTTTATCTATTTCATTAACATTAATATCAGCTAAAAAATTATCCGGCTTGCCTAAATTAGCTCTCCAGTCTTTAAATGGCCCTTGATAGACATAAGCCATGGCTATTAATATAACTAAAAATCCTCCTAAGATTAAATTCTTTTTATTCATAGTAATCTATAAAATTCGTATTATTTATTATTTATCCAAATTTTCCTTTACTATCTTAATTAAATCTTCTTTGTTCTGCAAGCCCGTTAAACGCATAAATTCATTTCCTTCCTTGTCTAAAAAAACATAGGTAGGAATGTCTTTGACATCATATTTCTTAAGTGCATCCGGATAATCATCGGCTTCATAATACTCTGATACCATCTCCGGAATTTCCGCGGCAATTTCATCCCACATCGGCCTCATCACCAAACATTCTTTACACCAAAGAGCGCCAAATTTTAATAATTTCATATTTATTGTTATTTTTATTTAAAAATAATAACTATAAAAATTTCTAATCTAAACTGTTAATTACTTCTTATAAATCATCAACAAATCTTGATCTTCTTCGTAGATAATATCTAATCATGCCAAATAATATCACTATTACGGTTAAGACAAAAACATTCAAATATCTAACAGCTGCTTTTGCCCCGTCTGATAATCCTTCTTTAATGGGACGGCTGGAAATTCCTTTTGATCTAATACTGATTAAATCTTCATCAAAGCTTAAACTATCGACTAAATTCTGGAATAAAGTTAAATTGTCCGGTGTATTTTGTAAAAATCCATCATGAATAAAATCACTGTCGCCAACTACAATTAAACGGCTGCTGAAGGAACTGCTTACCTCTTCATTTTTGCCAGGGTAAGCATTTTTAAATTCACCGGAAATTGCTACGGCTAAATTATACCGCTTTTGCTCGCCCTGAGAAACTATAGAACTCTGCGGACTAATATTAAAATTGTCCTTTACTTGCCAAGCTTTATCGGTAGTAAAAACCAAATTAGTAACAGCGCTTTCGTCGCCAATTTTTTCTTCCATTATGTCAATAGTGCTGGTCCAAGGCAAAATTACATTTTCTAAATTAGCGACGGCACTATTCTCTTTATTAAAGCCTTCGTTGGTAATTTTGGGCCAAAACGGATAGCTGGTAGAAAAGGTAACAAAACCCTGAGTAAAAGAAGCCATGCCATTACGGACATCAGCAACTAAATTTTGATTTACTTTAATGCCATATTTCTCCAATAAGCTATCCAAGCCGGTACTATTTTTATTGGCCAACAATCCTCTTTCCACTATGACTCCGTCAAGTAGCACCATCAAAGAGCCTCCCCGCATCATAAAGGAATTAATCGCCTGCAACTGCTCTTCGCTAAATTCTTCTTTTGGCCCGACAATAATTAAAGTATCAATATCAACTGGCACTTCGGCCGTTTCTTCACCAAATTCGATTTGGCGTACTGTATATAATTCCTGCAGCTCTTGATAAGCTGCGCTCATTTCATCTGTCAGGCTGGCAGTGCCTTGGCTGGTTAAAAAACCAATAGTAGCGATTTCTTCGCTCGTAACCTTTTTTATGGCTGTGGTAATCTGATATTCCAAATCGCGCGTATCTCTTTTTACAGCCGGAATTGCTTCGGTTTTATCGGCAAAACTGATAGCAATACCCATATATCCGTTTACCAGTTGAACTTTATCTTTTTCGTACACCTCAAAAGTTAATTGTGGAATGCCGATAACATACAATTCTCTCTGGATATCCTCGTCATCAGCCGGGTCAATGAACTCAACTTTAATCCTACCATTGGAAAAGGTTTGATATTCATCCATAATATCAGCTACTTCCTGGCGTAAGGTAATAAACTGGCTGGGCAAATTTTCACTAAAATAGACCTTAATATTTACGATATCATCTAATTCACCAACGGTTTTTTTACTTGCCTTTGATATTGAATAAATCTTGCCCTGGGTTAAATCCCAGCGATAAAATATTTGATAGGAGAAAAAATTAAGCACCGCCAAAATCCCAATGATTATTATCACGGTAATGCCGATATCGGTCTTTTTAATTTTTTTTGTTGACTTATTATTTAAACTCATAAATATATTTCAAATCATACTCACTTCCAGCCGCGACTCTGTATGATCCGGGCATTTAGCCATAAAAATATAAAAATAAATGAACCATAATAAATTATATCCTTGGAGTCAATCACTCCCTTGGTAATATTGTAAAAATGACTGCCTAAACCTAAAAACTTCATAACCGGAACTGCGAATTGGGGCGCACCAATCAAAACAAAGTCAGCCCCAACAATAAAAGCCATAAAACATGCCACCAATCCTAAGACAAAAGCGATAATTTGATTTTTAGTCAAACTGGAAATAAACAAACCTAAGGATAAATAAGCGCCGCCTAAAAATAAAGCGCCCAAATATCCGCCAATAATCGGCCCCCAATCCACATTACCTAAAATAGCTAAAGTAATAGGCAAAGTGATGGTTAATAACAAGGAAATAAATATGAAGGCTAAGCTACTGAAAAACTTAGCTAACACTACCTGCCAGTCAGTAACTGGCAAGGTCAGTAAAAATTCAATTGTACCGGCTTTCTTTTCTTCGGCCCAAAGGCGCATAGTAATAGCCGGAGATAGAAATAAAAATATCCAGGGCAGTAAATCAAAATAGGCGCGCATACTTACCTGTCCGATTAAAAAGAAATTTTTAAAAAACAGCCAATTCCCGATAACTAAAAAGACGCCGATAAAAATATAAGCAATCGGTGAATTAAAATATGACATCAGCTCTTTTCTGAATAAAATATAAATTGTCTTAATATAATTTTTATACATAAAATTTTTATTTCGGTCCTATTCTATTTTGTAAGCTCTCTAAATACATCTTCCAGGCTAACACTCTTTTTACTAAACTCTAATATACTCCAGCCGGCCTTCATCACGGTCATGGATAAATATTCACGCAAATCCACGCCTGACTTGGGCTGAATCTCATATCCATAGATTTCTTCATTTTCCTTGTCCTTGGCTTCCACTTTTATAACATTTTCCATGTCATTTAATTTACTCAATACTTCTTCTTTAGGGCCTTTTATTTTAACATAAATTATTTCCTGTCCCCCAGCCTTAGCTGTTAGCTCGTCCGGACTGCCCTCGCCCACAATTTTACCATTATTAATAATTATCACCCGGTCACAGGTAGCGCTGACTTCTCCTAGGATATGGGTGGAAAAAATAACGGTTTTTTCTTTACCTAATTTTTTAATTAAAGTTCTTATTTCCGCAATTTGATTTGGGTCAAGCCCGGTGGTCGGTTCATCTAAAATTAAAATTTCCGGGTCATGCATAATGGCTTGAGCTAAACCTACGCGCTGGCGATAGCCCTTAGACAACTCCTCGATCGGCTGGCGGATTACCTTGCCTAAACCGCAAATATCAACCACTTCCTTAATCCTCTTCCTTGTCTTATATTTGGGTAAATCCCGAATTTCAGCCACAAATCTTAAATATTCATAAACCCGCATATCGTCATATAAAGGTACGGTTTCAGGCAAATAGCCAATTTTAGTTCTAATTTTAAGTGAATCATTAAACACATTCAAGTCTTCCACTTCTACATT
>CAZXKB010000008.1:0-1843 GCA_964641285.1 uncultured Gammaproteobacteria bacterium
CTTTTTTGATAAAAGATATTAATTTTAAATCGCAAGCCTCCGGGAAAATCTTTCACTAGCACCACCTCCCTGTCTTCTTTCAACTGTTTTACTTCTTCCTCGCTGATAAAAGAATTAATAATGCCATTTATCATTTCAAGGCTAACTATATTTTCATTTTCCAATGGACTAAGCTGGTCATCCACTCTAATCATGGGCAAGCTGCCGATAGACAGATGAAAGCTGGCCGCTCCCTTTTTAATTCCCTCAGATAATATTTTATTTAATAAAATTGTTGATACTTCCATAAATTTACCCCCCTGCCCCTCCTTAAAACAAGAGAGGGGATGAAATGCGTAGATCTACATTATTTAAAAATCATAAAAACTATTCTCATAAAAATATCAATAATATATACTGGCGATGCTTTTATCGCAGATTATTGGCAACTTATTACTTCTTTTATTTTATCAACCACCTCAGAGGGCATAAAATGAGCCTTGATCAAATAATCATTTGCTCCCAGGGCCAAGCCTTTGTCAATTTCATCCTTTTGATTCAAATTTGTTAATAAAATTACGGGGATCTGGCCCATTTGTTTATTGGTTTTTAATTTTTCCAGCACCTCAAAACCATTCATCTTCGGCAATAATATATCCAAAAGTATTATGTCGGGCATTTCTTCAAGGGCTAATTCCAGACCCTTTTCTCCGTCACAGGCGGAAACTACCTTAAAACCATCTATCTCAAACTTAGTAGAATACATGCTAAGTAAAAACGGGTCGTCTTCAATCAACAAAATTTTTATTTTATTTGTTTCTTCACGCTGAAACCTATTGGCTTTTGCCATAGTTTATTTAATAAATTATAAATTAAAAATATTGCTCAAATTTAATAACTATTTAACATTAAAATCCGGCCAGAATAATACCAATAAAAATATTAATCCTTGATAACTCTTAAAACTTCTTCCATGGTAGTAACTCCTTTTAAAACTTTTATAATTCCATCCTGTTTTATACTGATAAATCTTTGGCTTTCTTTTATGTCTTTATCAGATAAATGTTTCTTGCCTTCAATGATTAATTCCTTAATTTTATCATTAATATCAAGAACTTCAGATAAAGCTACTCGTCCGCTATAACCTGAATTACCGCAGCGCGGACAGCCTTTGCCTTTATAAAAAACTAAATTGTTAATATCAAAATCTTTAATAACTTTTTTAATATATTCTACGGTAATCTCATCTATCTCTTGCTTAATATCCTTTAAATAATCAGCTGGAATTTTAGTTTTCGTTTTACTGTGAGAACATATTTTCCTGGATAATCTCTGGGCAATAACGCCTATCAGGGTGGAGCCTAACAAAAACGGCTGCACTTTCATGTCCACCAAACGGGTAATAGCGCCAGCCGCGCTATTGGTATGGAGGGTTGACAAAACATAATGTCCGGTTAAAGCGGCGTGAATTGCTAATTCCGCCGTTTCCTCATCTCTAATTTCTCCAACCATAATAACATCAGGATCTTGCCGTAAAAACGATCTTAAACCGCTGGCGAAAGTATAGCCGATTTCCGGCTTAATTTGCGATTGATTAACGCCTTTTATTTGGTATTCAACCGGATCTTCCAAGGTAACAATATTAATCCCTTCCTTATTGATTAAAGTTAATAAAACAAAAAGAGTGGTTGACTTACCGGAGCCGGTTGGCCCTGTCGCCAACAATATCCCTTCTGTTTTTTTTAAATTACTCTGTATTACTTTTAATTGAGCTCCCTCATAACCTAACTCCTCCAAGGTCGGCGCTTTCTTGCTAGTCTCTAAAATCCTCATCACTACTTTTTCCGCCCCTATTAACGGTAAT
>CAZXKB010000009.1:0-7426 GCA_964641285.1 uncultured Gammaproteobacteria bacterium
ACCGCAAACGATTGAGGCTTTTCGAATTATTACTGCAGCTAAAATTCCTTTTGTGGTAGCTATTAATAAAATCGATAAAGAGGAGGCTAATATAGAAAAAACAAAACAAGAATTATCAAATCAGCTAAAAATTATACCTGAAGATTGGGGCGGCAAAACAACTTGCATACCTATTTCAGCGAAAAAAGAAACGGGGATTGATGAATTGCTTGATATGGTCCTCTTAACTGCTGAAGCAGAAGCTGAAAATATTATGGCTAATCCAAGCGCTAATGTCGTTGGTACTGTCATTGAATCTCATATTGATAAAGGGGCCGGCCCAATAGCTACTATTTTAATTCAAAATGGCACCCTGAATATAGGCGATCAGCTTGCTCTTAATAATTTTATTATTGGCAAGGTTAGGGGGTTAAATAATTACCGAGGGGAAAAAATAAAAAAAGCCGAACCAGCTACTCCAGTTCAGATTATTGGTTTAAAAAACCTGCCTCAAGTAGGAGATATTCTAACTACAGGCGGTAAGGAAAAAGTAAAATTAAAAAAATTAAAAATAACCAGCGAACCTCCTGCGCCTGACCAAGAAGAAACGACTAGTAAAGATGATCATAAAATTAAAAAGATAAATCTTATAATTAAAAGTGATGTTTTGGGTTCTGCTGAAGCGATAGAGGAATCGTTGGAAAAAATCAATACTGCGGAAGTAAAAGTTAAAATCGTAAATAAAGGCTTGGGCAACATTACTGACGGAGATATAAAAAGAGCCGAGGCTGCCAATGCAAAAATAATTGGTTTTAACGTCAAGATTCCGCCAGTTATCAACGATTTAGCTAGAGAAAAAAACATTAGTATTGTTTTATATCATATTATATATGATTTAATCAACGACATTAAAGAGCAGATGCAGCAAATATCGGAACCGACTATTAAAAAAATAGAGTTGGGAAAATTAAAAGTTGTAGCAATTTTTAAAACAGACAAGAGAGAACAAATAGTTGGCGGCAATGTCATGGAAGGCAAAATTGAGGCTAATTCTCTTATAGAAGTTATCCGGGGAACAGAAATCCTGGCTAAGGGCAAATTAACCAAACTACAATCAGGCAAACAAGACGTAAATTTGGTCGAAGTTGGACAACAATGCGGCATCCAATATGAAGGAAAGCCAATCATCGAAAAGGGGGATATTTTAGTTTTTTATAAAGAAGAAAAAATAATAAAAAAAATATAATGCCAATATACGAATTCATATTATTCGTATTATGTTTATTTTATGACTCGCCTTGTTAAAATTAATTCCCTTTTGATAAAAGAACTGGCAGATTTAATTAATAAAGAAATTTTTTTGGACAATGGCCTAATTACAGTAAGTTATGTTGATTGTTCCCGGGATTTAAAAAATGCCAAGATAGGTATTTCGGTTTTACCAGAAAATTTATCTGGCCAAGCTTTAAAGAAGTTAAAAAAAAGCAACCAAGCTTTTTCTCAAAGTTTAAAAAAAAAGTTGAATTTAAAATTCATACCTAAATTTAATTGGATAATTGACGAACGGGAAAAGAATGCAGCTGACATTGAAAAGATATTGAAAGAAATTGAAACTACTCAAAAATAATAAAAATTATGGAAAAAAACCTTTACATAAAATCTTTTGATAAAATAAAACAAGCAAAAAAAATACTACTGGTTACCCATAATCAGCCTGACGGTGATGCCCTGTCTTCTCTCTGCGCCTTAACTGGACTATTGATTAATCTAAATAAAAAATTTTTTGCTTATTGTTATGACGCTCCGCCTCGTCAGTTTGAATTTTTACCTTATTTAGAAAAAATTAACTCTGATAAAAACGAATTAATTTTCTTGGAATATGATTTAATCGTCGTTCTTGATTGTGGTAGTTTAAGTCGTACCAAATTAACCCGGGAAATAAAAAATAAAAGCAATAGTCAATTTGTTATTGAATTTGACCATCATCCTAAAGTTGATAATTACGCTAATATTGAAATTAGAGATCCAAACAGTTCTTCTACCGCAGAAATTCTATACCACTTCTTTAAAAATAACAATATTAAAATTAATAAAAATTTAGCAATTTGCATATTAACCGGCTTAATGACAGATACAGGCAATTTTCTTTATCCGAATACTAGCGACCAAGCTATAAAAATAGCTTCGGAAATGCTGCTTTATGGAGCCAAATTTCCTCAAATATTGGAAAACACATGGCGCAATAAAAGTCTACCGACTATGAAAATTTGGGGGAAAGCTATAAATAACCTAAGGATTAATAAAAAATATAACTTTGCCTACTCTGTTTTAACGCATGAAGACCTTTCACGGGAAGGAATAATTGATGAAGAATTAGAAGGCATAGCTGGTTTTTTAAGCAACTTATACGGAGTAAATGGCCTATTATTTTTACGTGGGGAAAAAAATGGCAGAATAAAAGGTAATCTCCGCACTACTATCCCGCAAATTGATATTTCTAAATTAGCCCAAGTCTTGGGTGGTGGCGGTCATGCTAAAGCCTCTGCTTTTGTTATGGAAGGCAACATTAAAAAGGCTAACAATGGCTGGAAAATAATATAAACAATAGCTAGCAGTATAGGTAAATCCCGCAATTGACAATAAAAATTTATTTAATTACAATGGTAGTGTAATTGTCGATTATAAACTATTAACTTAACTAGTTGACTATATTTTCTAATTACAAATTTTAAAATTATGCCTTTAATTCCAACTGTTATTGAAAAAACCGGCCAGGTTGAGCGGGCGTATGATATTTACTCTCGCTTATTAAAAGACCGGATAATATTTTTAGGCGAACCCATAAGCGACCATGTAGCCAATATTGTTATTGCCCAATTTTTGTTTTTAGACGCGGAAAGCAAAGATAAAGACATTAAATTTTATATTAACACCTTGGGCGGCTCGGTAACGGCTGGCATGGCTATTTATGACACTATGCAATATGTCAAATGTAATGTTTCCACTATTAGCGTTGGCTTAGCTGCTTCTATGGGGGCTGTTTTACTGGCGGCTGGCGCGCCAGGCAAAAGATTCGCTTTGCCAAATTCGGAAATATTAATTCACCAAGTCATGGGTGGCTTTGAGGGACAGGCTACCGATATCAAAATCAGGGCTGAACATATCTTAAGGATTAAAGACCGCTTAAACAAAATCTTAGCTAAACATACTGGACAAAAAATCGCCCAAATTGAAAAAGATACTGACCGCGACCGCTTTATGACCGCAGAAGAAGCTAGAAAATACGGTATTGTCGATAAAATAATTACCAAATAAATATTTTCTCTTAATTATAAAAAACAATGCTTTATAAAAATCGGCAAAATTTGCCGTTTTTTTTTATTATATTTTTATAATAAATATTATATTATGTCTCTTGCCAAATTAAAATTAGTATGATAACATTAATTCTGTAATCTAAAAATTAAATTTTGGTTATAATTAATTAATTTCTGCTGTTAGGGAATTTTATTCAAGGAATGGTAATAACTTAATAAACTTGTCTTAAATTAATTAAATTTTGTGTATTTAGACTATAATTCATCTCCAACAATTAAACTCTCATCAACAAATAACTTATCGGCAATCACTCAAGCAAGCGTTAGTTTGAGATTATTATAATTTATTTACCTTTTTTAAATATAAAGACAACTTAATAAGTTAAGGATTACATACCCCCTGTCAGTGGAATAATCTAATATATGGAATATATTGTTATTTACGGGATTCTGGCTGTAGGTGGTTTTTTTATTGGTTATTGGATTCGAAAACAAAGAACATCAACAAAAATAAAATCAGCCGAAACTAAAGCGGAAAAAATACTGTCTGAAGTAAAGAATAAACAAAGCGAACTACTGCTTAAAGCTCAAGAAAAGGCCTTGAAAATAATTGACGAAGCTAAACATGAAGAAAATAAACGCCGTCAGGATATTAATAATCTACAAGCCAGGCTGGAAAAAAGAGAAACTGCCTTTTCTCAAAAATTACTAGAACTTCAGGACAAACAGCAAAAATTATATGATAAAATCGGCAAAGTTGAAGAGGTTAAAGAAAAAATTCACCGAATCAAAGAAGAACAGTTGGCTAAATTGGAAAAAATTGCCAACATGTCAAAAGATGAAGCTAAAGAAGTACTAATAAAAAACGTAGAAGGACAAATAAAGGACACTCTCATGTCTCGAATTAAAAAACTAGAAAACGAATCTACGGAAACTTTAGAAGAAAAGGCTCGCGATTTGATGGCTGGCACTATGCAGCGATTAGTTTCAAATTATACTACGGAAATCACTACGACTGTAGTGGATTTGCCTAGCGATGAAATGAAGGGCCGTATTATCGGTCGAGAAGGCCGCAATATCAAAGTAATCGAGCAGCTTACGGGCACAGAAATAATCGTTGATGACACGCCTAATATTATTACCGTTTCCGGCTTTTCTCCAATTCGAAGACATATAGCTAAAAAAACTTTAGACCGGCTAATTTTAGACGGACGCATTCACCCTACTAAAATTGAAGAAGCAATTGAAGAATCAAAAAGGGAACTAGCTTTAGATATAAAAAAAGCAGGGGAAGAAGCTTTATACGAAATAGGCATTACTGGCCTTGAACCAAAACTGGTACAAATTATAGGGCGGCTAAAATACCGCACCAGCTATGGACAAAATGCCTTACGCCATTCAATCGAGGTAGCTCATCTATCCGCTTTGTTGGCCGAAGAATTAGGAGCCGATGTTACTATTGCTAAAAAAAGTGGTTTACTGCACGACATTGGTAAAGCGGTTGACCATGAAGTACAAGGTACTCACCCTGAAATTGGCCGTGATATTGCTAAAAAATTCGGCCTACCGCAAGAAATTATTGACCCAATTGAAACCCACCATGATGACCGGCCCCGAGGGCTTATTTCCGTAATTGTTAAAGTGGCTGACGCTATTTCCGCCGCCCGGCCTGGAGCCAGACATGATACTTACGAAAGATATTTGCAACGCCTGGAAGAGTTAGAAAAAATAGCTAACTCATTTAAGGGTGTAGAAAAATCCTATGCCATACAAGCTGGCCGGGAAGTTAGAATTTTTGTCACCCCGGAAGAAATTGATGATTTAGCTGCCCATAATCTGGCTAGTGATATAGCCAAACAAATTGAAGAGGATCTAAAATACCCAGGAGAAATTAAAGTCAACGTTATAAGGGAAATGAGAGTAACTGAATATGCAAGGTAATTATCAGTTGCTTGGTTTTATATAAAAAATCGAATTAACTTATTCGGATTATTATTTTATGAAAATATTATTTATCGGTGATATCAACGGTAAAATTGGAAGAAAAGCGGTAGCTAAAATTTTACCTAAAATTAAAAGGGAACAAAAAATTGATTTGGTTATTGCCAATGCGGAAAATGTTGCTCACGGCACTGGGGTTACTGAAACCACTATTAGGGAATTGCGGAAAGCAGGCATTGACTGGATGACCACTGGTGACCATGCTTTTACCAGGGAAAAACAATCTGATGTTTATGATAAATGTCCTATTATCCGCCCGGCTAATTTTCCTGCCGGTGTACCAGGGCAAGGATATGCTATTATTACTATAGACAGCCACCGCTCAGGCCAAACAGAAAAAAACATTCTTCTTATTAACTTAATCGGGCGAGTTTTTATGAAAATGGACTATGATTGTCCTTTCCAAAAATTAGATGAAATATTAGCCAATCCTGCCTTGTCAGAAAAAAAACTATCTGCTATAATAATTGATGTACATGCTGAAACTACCTCGGAAAAACTGGCCTTAGGTTATTTCGCTGACGGCAGAGTTACAGCGGTCCTGGGCACTCATACTCATATTATGACTGCTGATCATAAAATAACTAAAAAGGGAATGGCCTATATTACTGACGTAGGCATGGCTGGAGCGGCTGATGGCTGTCTGGGGATTGATAAAGAAAATATTATTAAAACTTTTTTAACGCAAATAAAATATCCACATGTTATACCGGAAAAAGGCAGAGCTATCTTTAACGCAGTCTTAATCACAATAAACCCTAAAACAGCTAAGGCCAAAGCTATTAAACCAATAACAAAATATATTAATATAAAATAATAAAAAATAATTAGTTGTTTAGTTGATTAATGATTAGGCAATAGTGTCTTATTAATTCATTATTTATTTCTAATTAACTAAGCTCTAATTAATTAAAATTTATGAATAAAGCAGCTCTTATTGAACGCCTTGCCGCAGAGGCAACAGTAACTAAAAAGGAAGCGGAAAAAATGCTGGAAAGTTTAGTAAAAATTATTATCAGCGAATTAAAAGCTGGTAATGAAGTAACCATCACCGGCTTTGGCACATTTTTACCTCGAACTCGCCACGCTCGAGGTGGTGTAAATCCTCAAAATCCAACAGAAAGAATTAAAATCCCGGAAGTTAAGGTGGCTAAATTTAAAACCGGTAAAACCTTAAAAGACGCTTTAAAAGGTAAGATATAAAAAATTAAAATAAAAAATAATTAAACAATCCCTGCTTTCAGGGGTTGTTTCATTTTTTAAAACAAAAACGACAGGTTTTCTCAGCCTGTCGTATAAAATAATATAATAATTATTTTAATTTTCCAATAACCTTTTGACCTCTATATACAATAATCGGCTGTTCTGCCCCCGCGGCAACTTTTTCATTAATTAAACAATGTTCAATATTATCAATAGATGGAATTTTAAACAAAGTATTCAGCATAATCTTTTCTAAAATACTATTTAACCCCCTAGCTCCTGATTTATACTCTATGGCTTTTTTGGCAATAACTGCAAGAGCTTCTTTGGTTATTTCTAATTTAACATCTTCTGCTCGAAATCTTTCTCGATATTGTTTAATTAATGCGTTTTTTGGTTTTATAAGAATTTCTATTAATTCATTCTCTTTTAACTCATCTAGTGCAGTTATAATAGGTATACGTCCAATTAGTTCTGGAATCATGCCAAATTTAATAAGATCATCGGGTTGAACTTTTAAAAAAATATTATTTAAATTTTTTTCGTCGCGATTTTTAATATCTGCCGTAAAACCTATATTACTTTCACTAATTCGCGATTCAATAATTTTTTCAAGCCCAACAAAAGTACCACCACAAATAAAAAGAATATTGGACGTATCAATATCGGCAAACTTTTCTAAAGAAACTTTTCTTCTCTCTCCATTAATGGGAACATTAACCAATGTCCCCTCCAATATTTTTAAAAGTGCCTGTTGTGCCCCCTCGCCAGAAACATCGCGAGAAGTAGATGCGTCTAACGATCGGGCTATTTTGTCAATCTCATCAATATAAACTATGCCATAACTAGCAGCCTTTGCGTCGCCATCTGCTGTCCGTAAAAGCGCTGATATTATATCTTCCACATCACCTCCCACATAGCCAGCT
>CAZXKB010000010.1:0-1630 GCA_964641285.1 uncultured Gammaproteobacteria bacterium
TATTTCTTCTAAAATTTCAAAGCCGTTTTTCTCCGGCATAACTATATCCAAAAGAATAATATCCGGCTTTTCCTGCCTAATCTTTTTTAAGGCCTCTTCGCCGTTAAAGGCAGTAATAATAATAAAGCCGGCTCTTCCCAGGCCGTCTTTATAAGCCCGCGAGATAAACCTATCATCTTCGGCTAATAATATCTTTGCATTTTTTTCTTCATCCATATTTTTACGTTATAATTAAATAATTTTAGGACTTGCTCGTTTGCCTGTTTTTTTAGTAACGGGGTTAAAGTCCCAACAGGGCGGAAACGTCTTTTTCGCAATCATGGTTTTTTATAGTATAAAAATTCAAACGCATCGGTCCTAAATTTAAGAAATGGCTAATCCTCTTTCTCCTTCCTTTTTTCCCATGCCAACTATGGGCATTTGTATAAAAAAAGTGCTGCCTTTATCTTTCTTTGAATTAAACCATATTTTACCTTTGGCGGATTCAATAATCATTTTAGCGACATATAGTCCTAAGCCTGTTCCCTCGGTTAAAACTTTAACGGCGTTATCAGCTCTGAAAAATTTTTCAAAAACTCTATTTTGTCCTTCTCTTGGTATGCCAATGCCATTGTCCTTGATAGCTATAATAAAATTGTCCTTATCCTTTTTTTCTAATGAAATAATTATCTCGCCTTTATCTTGAGGGGAATAACGAATAGCATTAATAGCTAAATTATGAATTACCTGGCGCATTAAACTCTGGTCAAGCGGAACTTTAGGCAAAACCGCATCGCCTTGTTTAAATAATATCTTCTGCTTTTTTGCTTCTGCTAATGGTTTTACTTCGGCTATAATGCTTTTAAGAAAATTTACAACGTCCAAAAGCTGGGGTTCAATTCTTAATTTACCAGATTCAATCCTGGTCACATTTAGTAAATCATTAACTAGCCTAACCATCCTTTCAATTGATTGCTGAATGTTGTCCAGATATTCTTTCTGCTGCTTGTTTATTTCCCCTACTTCACTCCGTACCAGCATGCCGGTAAATAATTTAATAGCGGTTAAGGGAGTGCGCAGTTGATGCGAAGCCACGGAAACAAACTCGGTTTTCATCCGGTCAATCTCTTTTAGATGGGTAATATCATGTAAAATTATGGCGCCCCCGACTATCTTCTCCTGATTATCTTTTACCGGGGTGATAAAAATTTCGTAAAACTTCTTCCCTGCTTCTGCTTCATGAATATGCGATACCTGGCCAAGCGTCAGCGCCTCATTTACCATCCTGTCCGCATCAATTCCGGCAAACAATTTATAAAAATTGTCTAGAATAAGCTCTTTCGTCATCAGTCCTGTGTATTTAATAAAAGCAGGATTTTTCAAAACAATCTCACCCTTATTGTTAAACATAACTACCCCATCGCTTAAACTCTCTACCAAGGATACAGTCTTGGAATGCTGGGTGCTAATAAGAGTATGCAAACGGTCAATAGCCAAAACAAAGGTAAGAACCATGGCGTCAATTAGCCCTCCCTTCTTGATGTCGGACAAATTAGACTTAGCTGAAGTTATAAAAATCACTCCCAGCTTCCGGCTACCGATACTTAAAGGTAAAATTGCCTTTGCTTTGGGCCTGGCCGTGCTTTTATTG
>CAZXKB010000011.1:0-5466 GCA_964641285.1 uncultured Gammaproteobacteria bacterium
TTTTGAAAATATTATTTAGTTGTTTTTTTCTTAGTATTTTAATATTAATATTTCCCAATAAAGTATACGGACAATGGATTAATGTTTTTGACGAAGCAACACAGTTGACCATTGAAAAAGGTTTGGGAGCGGATATTGAAAGAGAAGTATCTAGAATAGCAAGGGAAGAAGCAGAAAAGGGAAAACAATCTTTAGCCTCAAAACTTTTTCACTCAACTTTAGGGAATGCTTTAAATACTTTAGCTTATGATACGGCTACCTGGCTGGGATCCGGAGGCGAGGGGCAAAAACCAATGTTTATTACCGAGGGTTGGGGCGAATATATGAAAAATATAGCTGATAATGCCGCTGGTGATTTTTTAGAGACATTAGGCAGTGAAGGGCCGGTAAAGTTCAATCTTTGCGAGCCGGATTTTGCCGTAATGACAAAAATTGGCTTAGGCTTAACCCAGTATGCCAAACCAACTAAACCGGCTTGTACTTTTTCGGAAATGAAGAAAAATTGGGATGAAGAGTTAAGTGATCCGGATTTTTTACAAAAATTCCAGGACATGTTTGAGCCGACTTCCAGCGACTTAGGTATTGCCCTAAGCCTGCAAACTGACATTACGGAAAAAATAAGGATTGAGGAAGAAAGAAAAGCTCAAGACAGAGAAGAAACCGAAGGATGGCTGGATGTTAGGAGCCGCATTAGCGGCTTAAGGGAAAGTTATCCCGGGTACGCCGAAGAAGCAGCCTTGGAGCAGGGAAGAAGCTTAAACGACAGGATAGCTATGTATACCGGAGATGCTTTAGTTGATGCTTTAAATATTTTTGTTAACCAATTAGCGATTACCGCTTTTAATAAATTAATGAAAGAAATAGGGGGAGATCCTTATACCGAGCCTTATGGCGGTGATTATGGCGGGTTTACCGACTATGAAGCCGGGCCGACTACCGGCGGTATAGCCGGAGCTAAAGAAAGGTTCAGGCAATTGATTGAACCGGATTTTACCGTGAGAGGGGATTATAATATTTTAGCTGAATTAACTATGTGTCCAGACCCGACCAAGGCCGGTCCAACCAACTGCGTGATTGAAGATAAATTCAGGCGAGCGATTGAGGATAAAATGACCGTAGGTGAAGCTATGGACCAGGGATATTTAAACGCTAATTGGACTTTTGGTTTTACGGCGGACGGGTTAGAGCCGGAATATAACGGCGGTTATCCCTACCGTTCAATGATAATACTTAGAAAATTCAGGATATTACCGGTAGGCTGGGAATTAGCCGCTCAATATATAAACGATTTTTTGGGTAAAACCAAGAATTTAGGGGATTTAGTAGCCTGTTATAATAGCGGTGATAATTACGATGGGTATTATGCCAGTTGGTGCGACGGCTTGGTTGATCCTAATTGGGTCTTAAAAGCGCCGTTGAATTACTGCAAGCGGGAAGGGCCGGGTCCGGAAATAGTCTCAGAACAAGTTGTGGGCGAAGATGAAGATAGTGAATTATCAATTAGCCGCAATGACAGCTATTGCGCTGACGAGCAGACCTGCATTAAGGAGCATAGCGACGGTTCTTGCGAGCTTTATGGCTATTGCACGGAAGAGCGAAGCCGCTGGAATTTTAACAGTAATTCATGCGAGCCTAAATATAACACCTGCCAGATTTTCCGGAGCCGGGAAGGCAGAACTGTTTCTTATTTGGAAAATACCTTGGATTACAGCATATGCAGTATTGACAATGTCGGATGCCAGCCATACGCTACTTTGTCTAACAGCTATAATCCGGATAATGATTACGTTAGCTGGAACAATAATTATCCCATATATTTTGATAAAGACGCAGAAGAATGCGATGTGGGCGAAGAAGGATGCTCTGAATTTATTAGAACCAGGCCGGGTTTAGGCGTTAATATATTCAGGAATTCCAGTTTTGAAGCGGATGAATTGGTTTGGCCCACAGGTTGGACCAGAATTGATGCCGATTCTTATAATGGCCAATGGAGCATTCAATTAGGCGCGGATTGGATCGGCCCAGTAGAATTGCCAACGCGGCCGACTGGCTTTGATTTTATGGATGAAACCATTACTTTTTCTCTTTATCTTAAAGATTGCGGAAATAATGTTACTATTGGCGTAGGCAATAATTCTGAAGTTATAGACACCACTAATGATTGGCAGCGCTATGAAGTTAGTTATTTCTATTCAGGAGTACCTGCAGTTGATATTAATGTCAATGTTAGCGGTATTGATATCAATAATTGTCTGATGGACGCAGTGCAGATAGAGCGCGGCCGTCCGGCTACCGTTTACCATGATTACCGGGGGAACGGCTTGGTTTACGAAAAAATATTACCCGACTATTTGGAGGATGCCTGCTATGAATCTACTTCTGATTATCGGTACAAGGACAATGCGCCGTATATCTGCTATAACTATGCGCGCAAGTGCAATATTGACGAAGTCGGATGCGCTTTATATACGTCAGTAACAGACGGTTTTAGCGTGCCGGCCAGATTAATGACCCTAGACAGCTGCGTGGCTGAATGCGTTGGCTACGATACCTATATTCAAAGCGAAACTTATTTTGATTCAACTCATGATGAATATTTTATCCCTTCCTTAGCTCAAAGCTGCAGCGCAGAATCAGTTGGTTGTGATGAATTTACTAATTTAGATAAATTGGAGCAAGGTGGTGAGGCTCGGGAATATTATACTTATCTAAGACAATGTTTAAAGCCGACGGAAACAGGCGCGGATTGCGCGGAATTTTATACCTGGGAAGGGTCCGAGGAAACAGGCTTTCAGCTAAGGGTTTTTAGTTTACAGCAGGATATAGCTGATATTAACAATAACGGCATAACTGATGAACCGACAGTAACGTCAGACGATAGCCTTGAATGCAATGTAACAATATATCATCTGCCGGCGACTGACCCGGCTTATAATGCAGATTGCCGGGAATTTTATAATCGCAATGGCGACATATCGTACCATTTATATACACGGACTATTACCTGCAGTGAAAATTGCCATCCGTATCGCCGGACAGATTTAAATTACGACCCTAATATAACGCAAGCTAACTGTACTGGCAGTGACAAGCACTGGGACAGCACTGTAAGCGAATGCATAGTATGTAAAAATGGCGGTTATTGGGATAGCCAGCACCAGGCTTGTATTTATAGCGCAGTACCGGGTCAGGGCATGAGCTGTTCGGTTAGCCAGGCGGGTTGTCGGGAATACAGCGGTAATGCCGGAGCTAATATGATGATTTTATTTACTAATGATTTTGAAGACGGCACTAACCAGGGCTGGATTGGCGGGGCGCCCAGTTCCGCTTCGGTTATCGTAGGCGAACATTCGCTTAGAGTTGACAGTAGCGCGGCTGCCACTGTTGGTGATTTGGTTGAGCGCAATAAATCTTATGTAGTAAGTTTTCTTGCTAAATCAGGAGGCGCCAGCAATTTGGAAATTAAGTTTATTAATGCATCCAGTACAGAAAGTATTTTTGGTTCAGTAAGCCTAAATAGCGCCTGGCGCTTTTATGAAGTTAATTTAGCCAATCTTGACCACGAGGTTAGTGTTAGCGAAGTCCTGTCTATATCGGGAGGAAGCACTTTTTATATTGATAATATCAGACTGACAGAAATAGTTGATCGCTACTTTTTGATTAAAGATTCCTGGACAATACCGGAATCATGCAACCAGGACATAGAGGGCAATCCTTATCCTTTGTACATGTTAGGCTGTGATGAATATCAGGACAGGGGAAATAAAACTTATTATTTGCGTGATTTTAACCGTTTATGCCAAGAGTCTGCCGTAGGCTGTGAGTTGATGATTAAGACGCAAAATTATAGTGATTTTTACGGCTCAAATTCTGCTACTAATCCGGTTATTTCAGTACCCCAGGACAGCTTTATTTATGCGGCCTATGACGAGCAGAAAGGGTGCTACCAGAGCGATAAGGGGTGTCAGCGCCTAGGTATGATTTATCAGTATGGGAGCAGTAATTTATTCAGCGATGTTTATTTAAAAAATAACCCGGACAAATATAACGAGATTTTATGCGATGAACAAGCGGTTGGCTGCGAGGAATGGTATACTAATGAAGGCAACAGCTATTTTAAGGACCCGGGTAATATGGCTTGTGAGTGGCGCCAGCAGAAAGGAGCTGGCTCTATTGGCTGGGGCTGGTGGAAGAAGCCGGTTAATAGATGCGATGATGATGGAGATGGTAGTATCAGCACCAGTACGGAAGTCACCCTTTGTTTAGAAGATAACGATTGCGGTACGGCGACCAGCTGTATTTTGGACAGCAATGATTATGCTTGTCCTGTTATTTCATATTTTCAGACCTTTGGTTATGGCGGTGCTGGTAATGTAGTAGAACAGCCTTGGCAGGATTCAGACGGAAATTGGGCGGGTTTTTGTCCGGCAGAGCAGGCCGGCTGCACGGAATTAATTGATCCAGTAAGCAGATATTCCGTTAATGTGATTTTCAATAATGATTTGGATAATTTTCAGGATGTTGATAATAACAGCTTACCGGATGGCTGGAATGGATCTAGTCAAGAAGTAAAATTATCTGAATACACTCTTTATCGTTTAGGCATTAAAGATGATAATTTTAATAATGGTTTAACCATAAATTGTTCCAGTAATATATATGAATTAGGCAGTGATAATAACTTAGTTGATGTGGGCTTAAGTCTTGGCGTGGCCATACAGACAGGAGAAGTAAAGGGAAAATTATTTTATTCAGGCGGGAATAGCGTTTGTATTATGACAGTAAACAATATTAGCGGGCAAGCGGAATTAAAGAAGGTAGTAGTTGATTATCAATTAAGGCAAGACTTAGATAAAGCTACTTGTAACGGCATAGTTGATTTTGAAGAGGGGTGTGTTTTATTTAATGAGCGCATACAAAATGGGGCTAGTTTGACTGTGCTTGACTGGGATGCTGATATGACTATTAATGACGGCAACGGGGTGGCGCCGCAGGCTGGTTTAGCGGCCGACCGTGATTCTAATACCTTACTTAAAGTAATTCCGGACCGGATTTGCAACCAGTGGCTGGCTTGTCGAAGTTATATTAAGGACGAAAACGATAATAATGTCTGTTTTGATATAGGATTATGCGATAGCGTGGATGAAAACGGCAATTGCAGTAATTTTGTTATGTTGCCTGACCCGCCGCAGAATCAGACTTACCCTAATTTAGTAGATGCCAATAAAATCAGCAATTTATCCGGCTACAGCAAGGCTGGTTATAGCGGGAGCTCGCAAAAAACTGATTATTATCCCTTAGGTTCCATGGAGCAGGTTGGAGGAACAGGCCAGATAGATAATGGTGGTTTTGAAATAGCCGGCAATAATGGTTATCCGGTTGGCTGGAACTGGGAAAGCGGAGCCTGGGATGAAAATGTTTTTATAGTTATTGATAATCCGATCGAAGCGCAAAACGAGGGCGTTG
>CAZXKB010000012.1:0-1622 GCA_964641285.1 uncultured Gammaproteobacteria bacterium
ATTTTAGGTTATTTGGGATTAGACAAATGCGGAAAATAAACAGCAGCAGTCCCTTTTTTAGGAGACTGCTGATGAACTAAAAAACACAGTCAAATATTTAACTTGATTTTATTTCTCTTGATAGTTAAAAACCGGGCCAACAGCCATAATTTTCTTATCTCCATAATTATAAACAACCATTAATAATTTAACCCCGTCTATACTCTCGGTTAAATTCTTATCATCAAAATTAATAGTAAAAGTTTTATCTCCTTTTTTTTCAACAAAATAATGGCTTATTAAATCATTAATAAACTTGCAATCCTCATTGTTAATCTGCTCATTGGATAATTCCTTTTTGCTAATGTTTAAAACGGCTGCCAGCTTATTGTTCAATTCTTTTAACTCTACTGAAGCGGCGTGAGTAGTCTCTGTTAGCTTCAAAGCGGCCAGCATATTTATTAACATATTATTTTTGGCTATCAGTTCTTTGACAAAATTTATATTCGGCTCTATATAATTATAGGGGTTGCATTCAGAATACATGCCAAGATTACTGCCCTTTTGTTCAAAATAATTTACATTGTTATCTTCCGGCAAATGCAAATTCACCCAAGCACCCAGGGTGGTATTGAATAATTTCATTTGCTGCCAACTATCAGTTCTGGCAAATACCGGCAAACTGTTTTTTTCATAATTTAATAATGATTTAATTATATCCAAGGTGGCCCAATAAATATTATTATTCCAAGTATAAACATTAAATTTATCAATCCGCTCTCTTAACTCCTTGGCTCGAGTATGATAATTATAATAATTAGTATTATTATTAAAATAATCATTACCGGCAATGGAAGTATTCAATAAATTCAGAACATCCAGGCCAAAACCACAGCAACGATAATTAAAATGCCCTATTTCATCTTCACAAGCTGTAATATTTATGTTTTCATCTGTCAACCCATTTTGTATCTGCATATCAACTCCGGTTAGCTGGTTGAACATATAATCATTGGGCCAATAAGACTCTTGTAATATCCTCATGCCTAAAAAGGGCTTAGACAACTCATCGTCTCTACTGAAGCTTCCTTCAATAGCGGAAAATTTGAAATCACTTATCTTTTTTTGTATTTGCTGCATATCTTTTTCCCTCTCTTCGTTTTGCAAAGAAAAAATATCCTCAATCGCATAGTTCTCCCCAAAAAGATCGAGTAAGGCACTATGGTAATGCAGATAAGTTAAATCCTGCCTTAATCCTGAAAAAAAGGAAATAAATTTATAAATTATAGCCCATTGATTTTTTATATCCTGATTATCAAATAAATCCTTAGCTATATAGCCAGCCGCTGCTATATTAATTAGCCAATCATCATGGTCAAGCAAACAATCGGGACAACTCTCACTTTTATAATACAGAGGGAATATGGAATTTAACCATTTTAAGGCCAAATAAAAATTATTCAACTTGGCATTATTTTTATAATTTACTGGAACATTAAAAAATTTATAATCTTTTTCATAAAGCATAACTGGCGATTTAACGATATCCTCTGCCTTTCTTATTAACCCCACTTCCTTATCTACATCTTCCTGCAAATAATCAGGCATTTCAAAACTAAAAAAATCTGCTTCCTGCGGATTAA
>CAZXKB010000013.1:0-9398 GCA_964641285.1 uncultured Gammaproteobacteria bacterium
TTCCTGCCGAATAAATAATCTAAAAAGGTTATTTTGGGCTGTACCCCAATTTCTTCTTCCGGCCTAATTTCTAGAACCTCATAACGATCTACTCCGGTTTGCTTATCGTTAGTGTAAAAAATAATGTAGTAGTCTCCGTCAAACATAACCGGATTTTGCCGCAATTCGACAACGAAAGGTTCAGGAGGAATATTGTCATTATCTATCTGTTCTCGCCATCCCTCTTCTAAATTTAGCGGCTTTTTAGATACTTTAAATTTTGCCCCTTTAACAGTTATTTTATCTTCCGAACCAAAGCCATCATTTATTAAAACCCGGGAATTATCTAAAAAATTTACTTGCAGTTCTGTTAATTCGGTATCGGAAATTATTAAATTAGGAATTCTAAAAATCATTCTTCCAATCATATTACTTACTCCCGGATCCCCGGGAATTCTCCCGCAATAACCGCCGGGAATCCCGCCGGCTATATGAATTATACCTAATCTATTAACATCGTCTAAATCAAAAGAATTAGGCTTCTCTACCCACAAATTTATTAGCGATTCTCCGATAATAAAATCTACTAAATGCATATAATCCTGCGGGTATTTTACATAAGCTTCAATAGTATTAATGCAATCTTCGTCTATATCAATTTTAATATCTATGGCTAGGCTATCGCCCGGACCGATCAATCCTTCGGCTGGCTCTAAGTACAGCGTTGCCGCCTTAGTAATTAGAGGTAACAACAATAGCACAAGCGGTACTATAAAAATTACTTTAAATTTTATAATTTTAACCATAAGCTTAAATTAAATTCCAAGTTCCTGTTTCTACAAGCGGACTAAACAAATTAAAAATTCATCAATAAAAAATCTTAAATTTTATCCGCTGTAGCCTTGGCAAAAGCGGACATAATCAACATCATCCAGTCCAATAATACATCATAATACTAAAATCTACTAAATCCACTATGCCATTCTGGTCCTGATCGGCACAGGCATTGTCAGTGCCCCAATAATACATAAGGATGGAAAAATCCGTTAAGTTAACCCGTCCATCTCCATTTAAATCGCCTTCCGGGCAAACGGGTTCACCGCCTAACCGGCCGATATAAAAACCTACCGACTTGGAAAAAGCGCTTTTTATAATGTTGCCTTCTGTTTCAACCTGAAAAAGCGCCTTAGCTGTGTGAAAATCTTCTTCCAGGGGCATCGTGTTGAATATTAATTTCCACTCCCCGGATTCCTTGCTATTAGTCATTTCTACGATTTCATTATCGGAGTTAATATGGATGTACACTTCTGTCTCCGGCACTGTTTGGCCAAATATGGTAATATCTTCTCCCTGCCTTACTGACTTTTTATCAGTATCAATCGTTGGCGATAAATATATTCCAGAAATGGTAGTAACCGCTCCCGAAATCACCCTAAAAGTAAGAGTTAATAAAGTGGACTTCAAACCATCTTTATCTTCTGACCAAAAACCAAAACTTGATACTCCGGGCGTAATTTCGCTTGTTTCAAAATAAAAATTAGCTTTAGCGTCTGTACCGACTATACCAACCACTCTACCGTCAACTAAAATATGGACATCAGCATGAGGGTAAGACTTGCCTTTCGCAACCACTTTAGTTTCTTCTTCTTCTTCAGCCCCAGGCTTATAACCTGAAACACCCCCGCTGCCTCCGCCATGACCTCCAGCGCCAGGAGTACCTCCTTCTTCTTCCATGGCTTCACAATTAACTGTATTAATTATGCAATTAATTGTACATAACAAAGTGCCTCCTTGATAACCAAGTGAGATGCAAGTTAAGCCTCCAAAATCAGAACCGTCGCATTCTTCCACCTCTTCCTTATAGCCATTGCCGCAAGTATAACAGCTACTGGTAGAAAAATCTAAACAATCAACTGTACAACTTAAATCTCCGCTTACAAAAGGATTGCCGAAAATATCATTAAAATCAGAACAGGTGCTAGTACCAACGTCAGGCGGGGTATCTGGCGGTTCTCCGGGATCGCATACTTCTCCAGCAAAATGATCAGCAAAACCGTCGCCGCAAATTAATGATACTTCCACGGTAGTCGGAACAAATTCATCGGCCTGAATAATATTAAGATCTAATAAAAATAAAAAAAATCCTCCTAAAATAACTAAAATTATATAAAATATAGGTTGGCGTAAGCATAATTTCATAATAATTATTTCAATCCTTTTCCTCTTCTGTTTTTGACTTGTCTTCTGCTGAAAGGAATGGTTTTTTATCTTCACCACTTTGATACCGAGCAGATTTTTTATGTATCCATCGCCAGAATTTTAATTTTAAAATATTTAAACCGGCTTTTATTTTACGCCAGACATACCTTAGCGGCCAACTAATAATTATTAAAATTTTAAAGAAATGACGCCAAATTTTTATCTTTATTAAAATAAAAATGATTATCAAAACTAAAAGTATTAGGGCAGACAGCATCAACCAGGGCCAAACGCCTAATTCAGGGCTTTGGGCTAAAGTACCGGGAGGAGCAATGGTAAAAGCTAATTTATAACTATTAACTACTTCTTCGTCTTTATATACTTTTATTTTCCCCCAATATTGCCCTAATCCTAATTTAGTGGGAAAAGAAGCAGTAATACTTTTTGTTTCAAAGGGTTCAATTTTCTCTAAAAATCTATCATCATGGGATTCCAGCAACTTCTTTTCGGAAATATCATAAAGATCTAAATGAATCTTAGACGGAGCAATTTTAACATTGCCGACATTTTCAATTTTCATGCCTATTTTAATCCGATAAAAAAACCAGGCAAATATCCGCCAACTCCATGGCTTGCCCAGTGTTTCTATGTCAGATATAGATACTAAACGCACGATAAAATCAGGAAAAGTTTCCTTGGTAATAGTTAAATCAATGTCAATTCTCGCCCCTAAAGCTATGGCCACGCCTCCTCCTTCTCTGGCTTCTTTGGGCGCAACTTTAACATTAATATAACCAGTATAGTTGCCTATTTCCGCTTTTTTTGGTACATCAACCTTGACAATCATTGGTACTTGCAACTCTCCTTTAGGCAAATCAAATTTTTCGCCTTTATCAATCGTAATCCAAGATGCTATCTCCTCGGCCTTAACTTCAACTATAGCTTCTAATTCTTCGCTGGCTGAAGAACGCAACAAATTTATTTTCTGTTCATAGTGAGAACCGGGTATTATTTTATTGGTTTTAACATAAGGTGGAGAAATACCAAAGCCTGCTTGAGCCCCGTTTAACCAAGCTAATGTTATAAAACAAACTAATAAAACAAATAGTAAAATTTTCTTAAGCATTTTAAAATTAAAAATTCCTAAAAAATATATTTAGTTTTTTAAAAATTATAATATTTAATTCAATGTTAAAAAATAATTTTTATTTTACAAAATAAAAAATTAATAATTTAAAATTATTTATTAAATATTACAACAAAAAAGGAATTAACCTTTCCTGTGGATATAATCTTAATTTGTATTTATAATATACAATAATATTTAATTTTATTCAAGTCAAAACTGCTTACTACTTACGTAATCGCCATATAGTAATTTTTCACGTCAAATGCGTATATCATCTATAAATCAAAAGGGGGCTTCCTCATTTGAAGCTCCCTTTGTTAAAATATTCTTATTCTATTATTATTTTAATTACCCCACACGCCATCAGGATCTATATTCAGCTGAAAAGTATTCTGTCCTTCGTATGTACCCGAGGGCCTGCCGCCTGGAACGCTAATTCCCCAATAAACATAATCTAAAATATTGGTATCAGCCGTATATGGTTTTCGGGCATCAAGATCCTCAAGATTTATACTAGGCGTAGAAGTCGCATCCGTACCAGTGCCATAAGGAAAATATACAGTTAAATCATGTTCTTGATTATAAATCTCAATGGTATCGCCTCCTTTGGTCATGTCTGTGCCGTATAAATAACAATCAAGCGGAGAATTGCCGATATTATTGACTGTAGTCGTAGCTGTAGATGTTCCTGTATCGCTACCTGCTTGAACTACGCCATATTGTATAAGCGTTTCGTCAACTTCTAAGGCTGTATTAGTTTTTACATCAGTGCCGCCGCCATTGTCTTTACTGGAAGTAGCTCCGGTTAAAGCTTCATCAAAAGCAAAGATAGCCGCATACCAGGTAGTGGTGGCATAATAAGAAGAACCGTCAGTAGGCATGGCGTGGAAAGCCATAGTAGTTGTACAAGTAACCGTGGCGTTAGCATCATCAGCGCCCGTACAATCAGTAATAGCACAGCTGGTACTGGCTATCTTGTAGCATTTATCATTATCAGCCGTACAGTTATAGCCATTGGCAACCACTGACCAATAAATAGTGCCAGATGCCCCCAGCATATCATTACAGCCATTTTGGTCAATGACAGTTTCCGTAGAACTAGCCGTAACTACGGTCGTAGTAGCTTTTAAGGCCAGCTGAATTTCATTAACATCATTGGGTATTAATTTTACATAAGTTATGTATGGCGCCACGTTAATTATGGTATAAGTGCTGGTCGCGCCATTGTTTGAGGCCGGCATACCATGCTCGTCTTTAATATAAACATAGTAAACATAAAACGTGTCTGGGGTCGGAGCCACGTCGGTCCATTGGCAGGATATAGTAGTTGAAGCGCCTGGAGTAGAGGCCGTACCGGTCGCAGTACAAAATTCAACATCTAAACAGCCAGTAGAGGTAGAGTAACCGCCGTCATTGCAAATATGCATAGTTAATTCGTCAGATGCATATAAAACATCATCATCAGTAGAGGTAGCGCTTACTTCAAAAGTATTGCCTGGCGCTTGATTGTCGATTGTAGTGGCAAATTCATCTAAATAAGGCGCATGATTAACATAGAAAGGACTGCCTGAATCACCAGTGCCCTGATCGCCTGGACTGGAACAGCCGCCTTGAGTAGCATGATCGTCGCAGACAAAGGCATACCACCCTCGCGTCTCTCCGGGCGGATCAGTTACCGGACTATAAGTACAAGAGTTCGGATTACCTGAAGATGAGGTCGCTGCAGAAACACAAAGTTGAACATCATCACAGGTAGGACCAGCTGTACCGCTGGCAGTAACGCTGTCAGTGGTGCAAACAATCAACCAATAACCATTATTTTCAGCATCAGTAGCTGTAACAGTAAAATCAAGCGAGTCGCCGATGTTAACCGGAGAAGTAGAAGTAGAGGCCGGACTTTCGGCTGGACCGCCAGTAATAGTTGGGGGCGCATTCTGTACCTCTACTGAAGTAGTAGCATGGGTATTTTGCGCCTGGGCCTGTGAAGCTGCCATTTCGAAACTTAAATCTTTGTCTAATGATTTATGAAATTTAAAATTAAAATTAAAAACAAGACCAATTACCATGGAATTTAAAACCAAACTAAAAATTATAAACCACGGCATCGATCTTTTTATCTGCTTTTTAATTTTTTGGGGCATGGGGATTAAATTTAACTATAAAATAATAAAAATTATATATTCCTAAAATAATACTTGCTTATCCACAAGCTTAATTATATTATAACACATTTATTCTATTACTGCCATAAGCAAATATAATTAAAATAACAATTTCTAAAAAAGTCAAACTAAATAATAAATAATAACGATTTTTATTTAATATTAAATAATTTTCTAAATAGGGCAACTTGAATACTCTTTTTCAAATTTATGATATTATCTAATAAAAAATAATTCCGATTATAATAATAATAATATTCATTCATTCTGTGGATAATTTTAAACAAAATTTTACTTTTTCTTCTTTACTGATTTAACTTATTTTACTAGCTTCACTGTCGAATTTCCTAAATAATGAATTTATCCAGCGTAAAATCTTAAATCATAAATCATAAATCAAGAATTCCTTAACTATACCTAATAGCGTCTAGAGGATTTAATGAGCCAGCCCTTTTCGAGGGAAAAAGGCCGGTAACATAGCCCATTATACCGGAAAAAATAGCAATAAAAACCAAAAAGAAAATTGGGAAACGAAAAAGATCTATGGCTGTTCCTCCCATATGAGTGGCTAACATATTTAATAAAAAATTTAAAGACAATCCCCCGCCTACGCCCATGCCAATACCGACCAAACCTCCTAAAAACCCCATTAAAACTGATTCAGTTAAAAACATAACTTTAATATTTAAGGGCGAGCCGCCGATAGTGCGCATGATGCCAATCTCTTTTGTCCGTTCAAGCAAAGTAACAGTCATAGTATTAAACATGCCGATAGCGGAAACAACTAAGGCGATACCACCAAATAGAGCTAAAGTTACTTGCACCCCGCGAAAAATCTTATTAGCTTGTTCAACGGTTTTTGAAAGAGAAGTTACCACAAAGCCTCTTTCAATAATTTCTCCCTCCACCTTATCTAAAAATTCCCTATCTACAACTTTTACCCTGGCTTTTTCATAATAAGGGATAGAAAACTGGGAAGACAATTCCGACAAAGGAATATAGGCAAAAATTGAAGCCTCGTCCTCGATAATACCTTTTACTTTATATTCTTTGTTTAAGGGAACTTCTTGTACTTCATTCGTTTCCAGCGCTGGAACGAAAACTTTAAAACTTATTGTCTGGCCAAGAATGTTTTCTGGCTCAACTTCAAATAACTTTAATACTGCTGAAGATAAAAGTATACTTTCAGTCTCTCTTTCTACAAATAATTCCCCTTCTTGGGGTACTACCCCGGCATACCGAAAATAATTAGGTTCAACTCCGTTAAGCATAATACTGCCGGTTAAACTTCCGTAAGTAATTAGTGAAGTAAAGCTGGCCAGTGGCGCTACTACTTCTACGTTTTCTATATTTAAAAAATTATCTATCTGCTCCTCGTCTATAACAATAACCCGGGAAGGCGGAGTAATAACATTTAAACTTAATAAGGCTTCGCCAAAAACAATCTTTTCTAAAAGTATCCCCTGCAATCCATAGCCAAGCCCTACTAAAATTACCACCGCCCCAAAACCCACGCCAATCCCGGCGATAGTCAGCCAAGTTCTGGCCGGCCTAGTCCTAAACATCCTCGTAGCTAATTTAATTGTATCTTGTAATCGCATCATATGGTTATTTTTAATTTGTAATTGTCGATTTTCGATTTTTCTATATTCAACCCGAAATTGCAATCGTCAATTGTAAATCGTCAACCGACAATCCTTAGTGTCCATGGCCTTCAGTTTCCACTCCCTGAATTAATAACTTTTCAAAATATAATGTAATTTTTTTACTAACATTAAAGTTAAATCCTGCCCCGCCTTTCTTTAAAGATAAATGTAAATTTTTCCTAAATTCATTCTTGCTGATCAAGCCGGCTATTCTTTTATAAACTAAATCGCTTAACCTCTTCTTTTGCGCTGGATTAACTTGACCTTTGTATTCTTCAATAATATACTTAGTTAACTTATTAATTAAAATTTTTTCCCTGGCAAAAAAGGTGTTGGACATAAACCTCCGCCTAAATCTTCTGGCATCTTCTGATTGCTGTAATATTTTATCTACTTTTTCAGACATCACCTGGGCTAACGAACTGCTAACTTCTACTCCGCCTTGAGAAAATTTTTTATTTAATACTCGGCTAAATTCGCCTCGGCTCATTTTTCTCTCTACTACCAACTGGGTCAAAGACTCTAATCTTTGCAATTGATCAAAATTTAAATCCTGAGTTAAATAGTTAACAATACTTTTTACTTTTAATTCAACCGGGGATGAATAGGGAAAAATTTTAGACAATCTATCCATCTCCGTTACTAATATTTTTTGTTTATCAACTTTAGCTATCTGCTTCTTTTCTGGATTCGGTACCACTCTGGCAATTTTGCCATCTTTCATATAAAAAACCCGATGAGCGTAAATTAATTGGGCCGCATTATGGGTAATTATGATCACTGTCTTTTTGTCTGCCGAATTTATCTCATCAAGCGCATCTAGCACCTGTTGAGTAGCCACGCTATCTAAATTACCGGTTGGTTCGTCAGCCAATAATATATCCGGATTATTGACCAAAGCTCGAGCAACTGAAACTCTTTGGGACTGACCGCCGGATAAATTTTCCGGATACTTGTCGCCATATCCTTTCATGCCAAACCTGTTTAGTAATTGTTTGGCCCATCTTCTTCTTTTGCCCGGAGAAATGCCGTGAAAAATTTGCGGTAAGGCAATATTATCAACCACGGAAAGAGAAGGGATTAAATAAAACGCTTGATATATTATCCCAATAACTTTGGTCTGGAATCTGACCATTTCTTCAGGGGAAAAAGAATAAGGATTTTCGCCCTTGACTAACAGCTGGCCGGCAGATGGAGGCAAAACGCCTAAAATGCTATAAAACAAAGTTGACTTTCCACAGCCAGACGGCCCGAAAAAAGCTATGCATTCTTCCGGATAAACTTCCATGCTAATCCCTTTGGTTGCTTTAAATTCATTTTCTTTGCCTAAATTATAGGTAATTTCCAAGTCTTTTAGTTTTATAATTGATTCGGACATAATTTGGTTAATTAGTTAATTGGGGTTAATTAGTGAAAATCGCCTAATCCCTAATTTCCTAATCGCTAATTAACTAAATCTTTAATTTCTTCACCCAGCCAAAGGTGCTTTCAAAATTCTTTATGATAATATCAATAATGCTCTCTTCCTGGGTGGGGGTGAGCATGGTAAAATCATCGGATTTAGCCGTATTACCGGCTTCGTCGCTGCAAATAATCCAGAATTTATAAACCGTAGAAGGTAAAAAGTTAGTTACTACTTGGACATGTTTAACGCCGTAATCTTCTTCTTGGGGCAAAGAATCAGGCTCATCAGCCACTACTAGTCCTTGGTGGTAAAATAACTGGCATTTAGCCAACTCGTCTGTTTCCCAGCTGGCTATCGTCTGAATTTTATTTTCTGTTCCTGGATACAGGGTTGATTCAGTATTAACCTTGACAATAACCGGCGGGTATTCATCGCGAGTGGTAATAAAAGTAATTGGTTCGCTTTCCGCTTTTTCTTCTTCCTCGCTTTCCACTTTAATCATAGCTGAATAGTAAGTATCAAAAATTAAATTAGTTAATTTCATGGAATGAATGGTCAGATAGCTTGAATTACCTTCCAATTTTGCCTCCCCTGTGTTTAAATTGGTATATTCAACAATGGCAGAACAAGGGACATTGGTCATCCACCTGATGGTAGCTGACTCCTCTTCAATCTTGGCTAACTGAATATTATATATTTCTGGCAAAATTGATTTTGTTTTAAATATCCTGTCATCGCTTCTCCCGGTTAGTCCTAATTCTGATTGCGAAGAAACTTGAAAATGATAAACAGTAGCCGGTGTTAAACCGTTAATTTCAACTCTATGCTCTAAAACAAGCTCATCCGGCTCTCCTTCTTTCCAGATATATGGATCTTCT
>CAZXKB010000014.1:0-3557 GCA_964641285.1 uncultured Gammaproteobacteria bacterium
CATAAATATTTAAAAAATTCTCAACACCGACAAATTCCCGACTGTCTTTAAAATAATAAAATCTATTATTCTCGTCAAAGGCCATAATCGGTCCAGTTGTCCAATACTTTAATTGGTCTTCATTTATCATCTTTTCTAGACGGGAATTATAAACCGGAAAATAATAATAATTTTGTTCACTGCATCCGCTGGAAGAACAAAAATACGTGCCATTAATTCCGGCAAAACCATTATTTTTAAAAAAATAATCATCCAGCGATTTTGCCTGACAGTTATTTTCGCAATCAACATTTTGGGCAGTATCAGTTATAATTTTTAAATTTGGATTTGTTAAATCAATTGTAACCAGATCAACGATAAAATCCCCGTCAGTCGTATTTATAGTTTTATGTTCATATTGGCTATATCCGTTAATAGCTTCTGACAGTCCCGGCTTATGAATTTTAGCTAAATTTTCCCTGGCTATGCCTAAGCCCAAGTCCCGCATAATCCTAAATGCGTCAGCCGGCCGACCTAAATAGTGCTTTTTTAAATCTTTGGGATAAATATACCAGGCTTCCCCGTTCTTTTCAACCTGCAACACAATCTGACCAGACAATCTTTTCGCTAAATCCACATCCCCATCTATCGACATACCGGCTTGAGCCAAACGTTGAAAATTTACCTCATTTATACCTAAACTCAATTCCCGCATAATCCTAAATGCGTCAGCCGGCCGACCCAGGTAGTACCGCCTGTTATTAATCGGATAAACATACCAAGCTTCGCCATGCTCTTCCACGTTAATTAAAATCTGGCCAGCTAATTTTTCGCTTAAATTGGCTGATTTAACTTTTATTGGCAAAATAGTAATAATAAGTAAAATCAAAATAGTTATTTTTATTATTTTGTTTTTCATAATATGATTTTACTAAATATAACTATTTACTGCAACTTTATGATACGTTAAGCTGTGTATTTTATAAAAATCTTTTTAAATAAAAAATAACCCGCTATTTGTAAGCGGGTTATTTATAGTTTGAAAATCAATTACTTGACGTTATTCAGTAGACGATAAAGCTATCTTCTCCTTTTTCCCTAAACTACCAACCATAACCATGATATAAATAGCGGATAATCCGACTAAAAGATAAATAATTCGGGAAATAAAGGACATATCACCGAAAATAGCGGCTACTAAATCAAATTTAAAACCTCCGATTAAACCCCAGTTTAATCCGCCTATAATGACTAAAATTAATGAGAGCCAGTCTAGCCCATTTAATTTTTTCATAAGTTTATAAATTTAATTCTTAAACTATATTAATAACTTATTATTAATTATAAATAAATATCATTAAAATTATATTAAAATTAGATTTATTTTAAAAATTAAAAAATTATAAATATTCTATAAATAAACTAATAAAAAAGGCAGATGCGTTATACACCTGCCAGAATAGCTTTTTTGGAGGGAATTAAATCATTTGGCCTGGCTGCTCATTACAATATTTCACCTTTGCTCCCGCTTCTGCTAACAAAACAGTCAGTTCATTAATATTCTTTTCTATGTGAAAATAGGTTTTCTTTTTTGATTTTGTTGGCTCGCCTAAATAATGTAAGCTATTGTTATTTTTTAATAGCTTATAAATAATAGCAACGACATTATTTTTCCCAATCACATACACCAACTTATTTTTATCAGCAAAAGTAACTTGATCTAATACTATATCAAAAGTCTCAAGATTTTCTAAAACACTAGCTCCAAAATAAGTTAAAATTTCATTGCTTTGAACTACCATTACCGAAATCTTATCTAGTCTTATTTCTTCTTTAGTAATAGTTTCATATCCTTTCTTTTTACTTTTTCTCTCTTTTTTCTTTTTTTTCATTATTATCCTCCATATATAAAAATTTTTCTAAAGAACTTAAATTTATAAATATTACTATAGCACATCTTTCTTATTATGTCAACTTAACAAAAACAAAAACTATAATTGTAAAATTATAGTTTTTAAAAAATACTAATTATGATCCATTTTTAAGCCAAAACTTAAACTGGGATTTTATTCTACGATAGCCAAAAATAACTATAGGCAGAATTGCTAAGCCAAATATGGCTTGCCAAACAGTAGGTAAATTTGCTCCATAAGCAAAAATATAAGCAAAAGGAATAATACCAATAAGAGTAGCTATTAAATAAGGGAACCAGTGCGTCTTGGTAAAAAGACCGACTGCATAGCTGATAATATCAACTGGTAATATTATCCGAGCTAAAATAATTAACCAAAAAATTCCTTTTTTTGGTAAAATAACTCTCCACTCGTCAAGATCGCATTTGCTGACAAAACGACAAATTATACGCTGGCCAAAACTGCGGGCTAAACCAAAAGCTACAAGTGCGCCAATAGTCCAGCCGATTATAGTAAAAATAGCTGCTAAATTAGTACCCCAAATAGTTACTGCCACCGGTAGTAACGGCAATGTTTCAAACGGAGCCACGATAACTGCTGTCATCATAACTAGAATATAAACAGCAATACCTAATGTTGCCTGTGGTATTATCAGGTTATGTAAATAAGCTGAATATTTATGGGATAAATAAGAAGCTATTACAAATAAAAAAATAATTATAATGATAATTAAAATTTCTCTAAATTTTTTTATCATATAATTACAAATGCTTGCTAATCAGCACTTTATCAATTATAAATTATTGCCTATAAACTATCTATAGCTTGTAAAATTTCTTTTTTTACACATAACCTCTTAGCTCTTTGATAAAAATCCTCCACCGAACTTGGTAACCACCAGGCATTTGCTCTAATTTCGTCTAAATTTTCAGGATTGGACAATAATTCTGGCTTATGAAAAGGAACCTGACCGGGGGAAAGAGCTAAACTTAGAGGATGACTACCTTCCCGGTCTCTGATCTGCAACAGTTTGTCTCCTTTAAAACTTCTACCAAATTTTTGCACGCTTCGCCTGATGGCTGTATCTTGGATATGGGTTCTGATATCCCCTCTTTTAGCATAATCTATACCAGCAGCAACATCTGATGGATCATAATCATAAACATCAGAAGCAACTTCAACTAAATAATCTAATAATTCCGGCCTTATTTGGAAATAATGATAATAAGCATCGCCATATAATTGACACACTTCCGGATATTGTAAATAATTATTTTGAACCAACCAACCCATTTCCCAGTTACCTTCACCAAATTTAGCATCTCTTTTTGCCCATTCATCATTGCGTTGCGTTCCTAGATAACCGGTTGAATTATTATCAATCGGCTGCCAAATGTTTAAGTCAAGCATATTTTTTGTTAAAAATAAATTATTAAATAAGCTCTTTATCTACTATTATTTTAACTTTTTTACAAGATTAAGGCAATAAAAAATACCAGCCCGATTATAGTCATGGGCTGGTATCAACTTGGACGATTATCATTTTTATTGAAATTTCATTCCATAATCTTTAAGCCTATTTTGGGCTTTTTCGAATAAAGATTTTGGAAGTTTTGATTTAATAATCGTATTAAATTTATGAGAACTAATCATCTCTTTTAATTT
>CAZXKB010000015.1:0-4786 GCA_964641285.1 uncultured Gammaproteobacteria bacterium
TACACCATTTTTATATTCCCACTTATTTTTTCCCTGCACACTGACATTGGCTTCGCACCGCATTTGCCCTTTCTCCATATTAGCGTCGCTAATATTTAAATAACGCAGGATTTGCTGAAAAGTTTGACAGAATTTTTTTGCTGTTTGGCCGTCCCTGATAATAGGCTCGGTTACCATCTCCATCAAAGGCGTGCCGGCTCGGTTATAATCAACCAGAGAATATTTTTTTCCAGGTGGATGAATTAATTTCCCCGTATCTTCTTCCAGGTGGATGCGGGTAATGGCAATTTTTTGGCCGTCAACTTCTAAATATCCTTCATAAATTAAAGGCAGGTCATATTGGGAAATTTGATAACCTTTGGGTAAATCCGGATAATAATAATTTTTTCGGTCAAATTTACTTAGCTGATGAACATGACCGTGTAAAGCCAGGCCGGTTAAAATAGTCCATTCAATCGCTTGCTTGTTGGGATAGGGCAGGGTTCCGGGATGACCAAGACAAATTGGACAAACCGTTGTGTTCGGTTTTTTGTCTTCAGCATCATTATTACAACTGCAAAACATTTTTGATTTAGTTTTTAGTTCGGCATGGATTTCCAAGCCGATAATGACATCATAGTCCATTATAATTTAGTAAATAGAGCAGAATCAATATTTCACTCTATATCTTAGCATAATTGCGTTAGCGTTAATTTTTTTTACTTCCAGTAATTGAAGTCCAATATAAAAATCCTGGCCAAAAAGGGACAAGCCGTCTCCGAATATTTTCGGTTCAATTGTTAGAATTATTTCATCTATCAGCTTTTTTTTCAAAAACAAAGTATTAAGATAAGTGCCTCCACCAAGCAGGGCTTGTTTATAGCCCATATTTTCTAATTCCTTTAGCACGTTTTCCGGTTTTCCACTAACCCATTTTACCCCTTCTTTTTTTGGCAAGTTTTTATCTAGAGTGAATACTACATTGAGCCGGTTTTTAAACGGCGCGGGCAGAGTATGAAAAGTTTTATCTCCCATCATGACCACTCTATGTTTTTTGGAAATTTTTACAAATAGTTGTTTGTCCTCCTTACTGGTCCAGTCAGGAAGATGACTGCTGTTTTTAGCTATTTTACCATCCACGGTTATAGCCATCATCATAGTTACCTTCATATGCTTCAAATTATATTATTCAAATTACATAAATAATACGTATTTTTAGGGCTAAACAGATAATTTTATAACTTGATTTTTAAAATCCACCGATATTGGCGATTTCCGCTTTAATCGGCGGATGAAATTGATAATTTTCTAAAGTAAAATCTTCATATTTAAAATCGTCAATATTTTTTATTTTAGGATTAAGTTTTAGAATAGGAAGAGGAAGGGGTTTGCGACTTGTTTGTTCTTTTATTTGGTCAAAATGATTGGAATATAAATGGGCATCACCAAAGGTGTGAACAAAGTCGCCAGGTTTGAAGCCGGTTACCTGGGCCATCATCAGTAAAAGCATAGAATAGGAGGCGATATTAAAAGGTACGCCCAGAAACCAGTCAGCTGAGCGTTGGTACATTCCTAGATTAAGTTTTTCTCCGGTTACCTGAAACTGGAAAATAGTATGACAAAAAGGAGGTACCTCGTTAGCCCTGCCCGAAGAAGCCATGCCGTAGATAAATTCCGGATTCCAGCCAGACACCATATAATGCTTGCGGTAAGGCTTGTCTTTCAGGCTTTTAATTACCCAGGCTAATTGGTCTATTTCCCGG
Source organism: uncultured Gammaproteobacteria bacterium (assembly GCA_964641285.1). Lineage (GTDB taxonomy): Bacteria > Patescibacteriota > Patescibacteriia > Patescibacteriales > CAZXKB01 > CAZXKB01. The sequence goes on from CAZXKB010000015.1 coordinate 1,743, forward strand.
CCGTCTGAAGCCGGCCAGCGTCGCCACAGCATACCGTAGGCATAGATTAAGTCGCCCCATTCTTTAGCCCAGGAATCGTCAGCCGGTAGTTCTTTTAATTTGGCGATAAATTCCGTCTGAGGCATATCTTTGCTTGGTTCGTTTTTAAGGCAATGTTTATGATAGCGTTTCCAGGCCCATTCGTCCCAAATATGAACGTCCTGATCTACCATAGGCTTTATATTAGAACTGCCGGATAAGAACCACAAAAGTTCAATTAAAATTCCGCGAAAAAAAGTTTTTTTAGTAGTAAGGAGCGGAAATCCGTCTTCCATATTAAAACGCATTTGCCGACCAAAAACCGAGCGCATAGTCGGCGGTTTTAAGCCGCGCTGTTTGTATTGCTCAATTACTTCCGGAGTAAAAAAAATTTTTTTATCAGCGCCATTTTCTATAATATCCTTAGCAATATCTAAGTATTGGTATTCCGGGTGTTTTTTTTGCATATTATTGTTGACTATTAATTTAAAATTTGATAAGTTTTTACCAATGAATCTGTAAGTAATAATTAAGAGTTGAACCTTTCACAATAAAAAAGGAGGAACAGTCATGGCATTGCAGAGGACCTTGGTTTTAATAAAACCGCATGTATTTATAGATTTTATTGAACTTGGACCGTTAAGCATTATTGCAAACATTCAAGGGAGGTATAATTATAGAGGTTTAAAGATCGTAAGAGTAAGAAAAGTTAATTTTAGCGTCGAATTAATTCAGTCTTTTTACAAAGAGCATAGTAAGAAGCCTTTTTTCCCAGAATTGATTAAGGCAATGATGGTTGGTCCATGTCTAGCCATGGTTTTAGAAGGTGTAAATGCGGTTTATAAAGCAAGGAAGATAAATGGTGCGACAAATCCCAAAGAAGCAAAAGCCGGTACTTTACGTTATGATTACGGCAGACATGAAAAAGGACCAAATAACGGTGTGCATGGGTCCGATAGTTTAGAAAGTGCAGAAAGGGAAGTTAATATCATATTTTCAGAAATAAATATGGGAAAAAGGGGATGGGAAAGGATAAGATAAAAATTTATTTTCCGAGCAACTTTACAGGGGTGTCAGTAGACACCCTTTTTATATTTGTATTTCTTCACCTTCTGTCGCTACTCGCCCTCCTTGCCATTGACCGCGATATTGATTGCCTTCGCCTAGGACTTCGTGAAAGGTGATATGGACAATGCGGGCACCGAAAAATATTTGAATATCGTTTTTACCTAAATTGCAAATGCCAAAGGTTAATTCGCCGCAGTAGCCGGGCTGAACAATACCGTTGAATAGTCCTAAGCCGGAACGGAACAGGGTGGTGCGGGGAAAAATTATGCCGGACAGGGTGGTGGGTAAATTAACTTTTTCCATGGTTTTAATAAGATAATATTTTCCTGGCGCAAAGACAAAGAAATCTTTTTGCTCGTTTTTTTTGGAATTATGTTTGGCCACAAGATTTATATCCGGAGTGTTGCGTTCTTCTACTCCTAAAAAGCCTTCTCCCTTCAGTTCATAAATTTCTCCTAAGCGCAGGTCAAAGCCTGCTCCTTCAGGGTTATTTAATTCCCGGTCGCATAAATTTTCCACCAAATTAATATCTTTAACCAGTTCGTGAAGTTTTTTAATGCCAAGTATCATAAATTAAACAATTTAATTTTTAATTATTATTTTTATTTTCATCATCAGTATGGCAATAAATTTTACCGGTATACTTTCGTATTTTAATGCCCCGTCGTTCGGCTAACTCCCAGGCTTCATTTTCTTTTTCAGTTTCGTTGCCGCCCTTTTTTATTCTTTCATATTCAATATAATATACGATTTCTTTAATGCCGGCATTATTTAAGGATTTCATACAGTCATAGCAAGGAAAAGTGACGCTATATAAAGTTGCACCACGTAAGTTTTGGGGTATTTGAGCGTTAAGGATACCGTTTATTTCCGCGTGTGCGCCCCGGCAACGTTTTAGCTCGCCAGTTTTAGGATCGCCATCAATTTTGGCACAGCCCACGTCAATGCAGTGATAATCGCCTTCAGTCGGGCCATTATAGCCGATTGAAATTACACGATGATGCGCATCAACATAAACAGATCCGGCTAAAACATAGCGACAGGCCGTTCTTTTTGAAGCCAGGATAGCCAGATTCATAAATAATTCGTCCCAGCTCAAGCGTGAAGTTTTTGGATTTTTTAGTATGGGCATTAAATCACCTTTTTTATTCATAATTTCATCCTCTTAATTTTAAAAGTAAATCGTAAATTTTTATTAACAAGGTGTTTTTATTTTAGCAAATTGAAAAAAATTGAGCAAATATAATAATTAAAATAAAACCACCGGTTATTCGGTGGTTTCAAATTCCCATACCATATACCTATTACAAAATAAAATTCAGATTAATTTTCCCGAAGCTTATTTTAAAAAAATTTTTCCAATTTTAAGAGATATTTACCTTTATGCCCGGTCCCATAGTAGAACTAATAGAAATATTTTTAATATATATCCCCTTGGCCCCGGCTGGTTTTGATTTATTTATTGCTATTAATAAAGTTTGATAATTTTCCAGTAATTTTTTTACTGCAAAAGATACCTTACCAATAATAACATGAACGTTGCCGGTGTCGTCATTTTTAAAGCTTATTTTCCCCATTTTTAATTCCTTGATTGTTTTAGCCGGGTTGGTAGTTACCGTTTCATTTTTAGGAGAAGGCATTAAACCGCGGGTGCCGAGAATTTTAGCGATTTGGGCTAAATTTTTCATAATAGCCGGTTCAGCTACAGCTACCTGAAAATCTGTTTTTTCTGTTTTTTTAATTTCAGCGATTAAAGTGTCTCCGCCGACATAGTCAGCGCCCGCATCTTTGGCTCCTTTTTCATTTTCCGGAGCCACAAAAGCAGCCAGTTTAATTGTTTTACCGGTTCCATGCGGTAGGCTGACTGTGGCCCTAACCTGCTGATCACCTTTCCGCGGATCAATACCCAGACGAAAGTGCGCTTCTACCGAAGCGTCAAATTTGGACTTTGATAATTT
>CAZXKB010000016.1:0-13846 GCA_964641285.1 uncultured Gammaproteobacteria bacterium
TTGTTAAATGTTAAAAGTTAATTGTTAACTGTTGTTTTATACACATATTATACCTTTTTTTCGCTTTTTGGGCAAAAAAAGACCGGCTTCGCTTTATAAAAAAGTGAAACCGGCAAATTTTATTCTGAAAAAATAATAAGAATAATTATCGCCACTTCTATGGCTGTAACAAGGAATATCTCTTTGCTGCTTCAGCAAATTTAATGGACATTTCACGGATCTTTTCTGATGCCAGCCCTGCCTCAATGCAATGTTTTGTCACGTCAGAGTGTAATCCCAACAGGCTATCCAGCTCAAATCCTTGCTCCTGGAGCTTCTCAGCCCCTCCCTCTTCTCTATCAATTACCACGTATACTGTTGGCACTAAATTCAGGCCAGCATCACGCAGAATCGGAATCGCCCTAAATTTTGTAAAGGCAAAACTTGAAACAACATCGTCGATTATTAAAGCGGTTTGTCCGGGCTCAAAAAAACCATTTATAGGCCGTTTTACTCCATGATCCTTTGCCCCTCCCTTTAATTCCTCGGATCTTATAGAAATCATATCTATCCCGGTAATATCTGACAATGTAGTAACTAAGGGAGTGGCACATTCAGGAAGATCGACTAATAGGTCCGGATAAATTTGCATTATGCGAGGTGCGAAAAACTCAGCGATCATTTTCCTCATTTTTGGAAGCCGAAAGATATTTCTCAAATCCACGTAATTCGGACTTAATGGAGCATCAGGATGATCTTTGTGCAAATTAAATGTAAATCCCTTTTCGTCAAACAGGATTCCCTTTAACTCGTATATTTTCAGCGAAAGTGTCATCTTGCTAGCCTCTTCCATCTTTTCACCTCCTTTATAATTTTTAGCCCCAACCAGAAAGGTTGGGACCGGATTAGATGTCACCTTTTTATACGCCTGGGACTTTCGCCTTTTTGATTTCTTTGGCCGTCAATCGTCTACTCTCTTTGGCCGAGATACCTCTCGCAGGATTACCTTTTGTCATCTGCGAACCCATAACCACATATTTTGCCCCATGTTCAAGGGCATAACGAACGCCGGTAATCCTCTCTTGTTGTCCTTTAAGCATCCATTCGTCACGGATTCCCGGTGTTACAGCCGGATATTTCTCGCTTACACCTTTATCAGCCAGAAAATCCAACTCCCGAGGAGAACTAATAGTAAGGTGAAAAGGTTTTTCGGGATCACCGTTGCCACGGATACGTTCATACTGCTTCTCAATAACCTGAATATCGTGCCGGATTTTCTCTCCCGGAGTCATTCTCCATCTTTCCTGGCAATCTTCTTCAGTAATGTCGGTGGCTACACTAAAAAGGGCGAGCTCTGTTTCAGGTAACATCCGCTGTAACTCCAAGAATCCTTTTGCGGATGTTTTTGAGCTTACCGTTAAAATTTTTACTTTGAAGGGGCTATAATGCAACCCCACATTTCGCAAGGTGCCCGAAACGTCATTTGCTTTCAGATCAAGAAAAGTTCCTAAATCAATTTCAAGAACCTCTGGCACTTTTCCAAGGGCTTGGACCATCATAGGGCCTGACATGTCTGGCATATGAGCCCCATCATTGATTTTTACCACCCCAATAAGTGCGGCTGAATATGGTTCAGAAAGAATTAAAGTAGCATTGATAATTGCCCCTGCCGCTGTTGGATATCCATCTAAAGGTAATATAACAGGTTTCCAATCCATCTTCCTTCTCCTTTCTTTTCTTAAAGTTAAAAAGGTTTGCTGCTACTTAACTAATCAACACCTCCTTTCTCTTTTTCCCCTAAAACCCTCTCAATTTCGCTCTTTAATTTATCAACCTGAAAAGGTTTTGGCACATATCCGTCATAACCGTCAATGCCTAACTTCTTAAATGTCTCTTCTTCAACGCCTGTTAAAAAAATAAAAGGAATATCTTTTAAATTATCATTTCCCCTCACATATAGAAATAAAAACTCTCCATCCATTTCGGGCATATTGGAATCTGATATAACCAAATCAACTACTTTCTTTTGCAAAATATCCCAGGCTTTACTGCCGTCCTCAACCACGATGACTTCTTTAAAACCTAAATCTTTAAGAAAATATTTTATACTTTCTCGAATGCCTAGTTCGTCGTCTGCTGCCAAAACTGTTAATTTGCTTAAATCCATTTCTTTCACCTCCTGTTTTTTCTGTTTACTATTTACTATTTTTTTTAAAGACCAAATTTTATAAAAAACCCAAGAAATCTCTATTCCTTGGGTCTTGTTTATATTAAGTAAAAATTATACTTTTGTCAATCTATTGGTTCTGGCCTAACTTTGACATCTTCGTATTTTCTTACTTTCTGCTTTAAGCATTGCTCGCCGGCGTCATGCGGCCAGCGTTCATTATATAAATTATCCCTATTGTCTTCATCTTCTTTATTTGACGTCCTGAAGATAGCGCAAAGTTCGTAAGTATCGCCACCGCCTGCTTTGTATTCAAATTCCTTCCTGGTCATCGGATCTTCCAGGTCACTTTGGGTAATATAGCTAAATTCAGCTTTAATTTCATCTAGGCTGGCTGGTATTTGATTATTATCATTATAATAAGTTTCAATCGCTCCATTAATGTTTTCAAAACTGGCCAGGATGGTATTATCCAATTTTCTATTTCTGGTCTCGGTTGGTGACTCTACAAAGAAAAGACTGGCTATGAACACAGCTATTACTACAGCTAGCGAGCCGTAAAAATATATTCCGATCATTTTGTCTTTTTTGTCAGCTACTTCCTCTCTTCTGATGTCATATAAGTAAAAAGTAAAAATACCGGCAGCAATACCAATGGCCGTAATGGCTTTAAGGACAAATTTCATGGTTAGCTCTCCGTCAAGAAAACTGTTAACTACGGCAATCAGCCAGCCAAGCATAACTACCGAAGAAGCAAAAAGAATAAGATAAGTCAACCATTTGCGTACGCCGGAATCATGCCGTAAAACACCGGAAAATAAATTTTTATAAATTTGGCGGGCGGTAACATAAAAAATCGGGGCGGAAATCACCAGGGCCGAAATTGCGAACTTTAACTGGTCCGGGGAGTAGCGGCCGCGGAACTGTTCAAGGGCATCAATAATGTTTTTATTAATAATTTGAAAAATAATCATGCCGGAAGAAAGCGCCATGAAAATTAGCGCCACCAAAGACAGCATGTAGAAAAAGGCAAATTTAGCCGCATTATTTTGATGTTTTGTCATATTGTCTTGCTCCATATTATTATTTATATCACCTTGGAACGTATATCGTTTTGGCGAGGGTAGCAACAGAATCCCGCTTATTTTAAAATTAACGGGCTTATATCACTTCGCTCCTAAAATGATAATTATTATTTTATCGGCAACTGACGCTGCCGGCTTTTAATTAATTCTTTAACTAATTTTTTTCCTTTAGCGGTTAATCTAACTTTTTCCACGCTCCACTTTTTAACGGTTTTATGCCCATAGGCTGCGACTAAATCTTTAATAACCAAATTTTCTATGCTTTTCTGGATACCTACCTGTACGCCAATTTTATTTTCTTTAACCTCCTTTTTGGGATAGTAATTATAAAACTCAAGCTTCCGCTCTGTCGCGCTCTTCTTCTCATAGCACTTAGTTAAAATATATTTTTGTAATTTGGACAGCCCCATATGCTTATGGGTTAAATATTTTAAAATCCGGCATTTTTCGGTGTTCTTGGAAATAAAGTTACATCCCGGATATTAATCATGCCAGTAACATACATAATCAGTCTTTCAAAGCCCAGGCCAAAGCCAGAATGCTTAACGCCGCCGTATTTTCTTAATTCCAAATACCACCAATAATTCTCCTTGTTCAGTCCCGCTTCCTCCATTCTTTTTTCTAAAACTTCTAGCCGCTCTTCTCTCTGACTGCCGCCGACAATTTCGCCCACCCCAGGAACCAATAAATCCATAGCGGCCACGGTTTTCTTATCATCATTCAATCTCATATAAAAAGCTTTAAATTCCTTGGGATAATTAATGACAAATACCGGCTTTTTGTAAATTTTTTCGGTTAAGTATCTTTCATGCTCAGTCTGCAGGTCAACCCCCCATTTAACCGGATACTCAAATTTTTCTTTGCTCTCTTCCAGGATTTTAATCGCTTCCGTGTAATTAATACGCTCAAATTTTGAATTGATGACATTGTCCATTCGGTCAGACAAATTTTTATCAATAAACTTATTAAAAAATTCTATTTCTTCCGGGCATTTTTTCAATACATAATTAATCAAATATTTAACCATGTCTTCGGCTAAATCCATATTATCATTTAAGTCAGCAAAGGCTATCTCCGGTTCAATCATCCAGAATTCAGCCTCATGTCTGGCCGTGTTGGAATTTTCCGCTCGAAAAGTCGGACCAAAAGTATAAACATTTTTAAAAGCCAAGCATAGCGCTTCCGCATTTAATTGCCCGCTCACTGTCAAGCCCACTTTTTGGCCAAAAAAATCCTCGTTGTAATCAATCTCCTTTTTTTCGTTTCTAGGCGGTTTATCCATATCAACAGTCGTAACCTGGAACATTTCACCTGCGCCTTCACAGTCACTGGCTGTAATTATCGGGGTATGAATATAAACAAACCCTTTATCCTGAAAAAAATTATGGATGGCAAAATCTAAAACCGAACGAACCCGAAAAACAGCGGAAAAAGTATTAGAGCGCGGGCGCAGGTGGGCAATCGTCCGCAAAAACTCAAATGAATGCCGTTTTTTCTGTAAAGAATAGCTCGGATCAGCTAAACTTACGACCGTAACTTTTTCTGCTTTGAGCTCAAAGGCTTGGCCCTGGCCGAAAGACTTAATTAACTCTCCTTCCACTTTAATAGCCGAACCAATAGTTACCGTGGTTATTTCTTTAAAATTATCCAATTTATTTTCAAAAACAACCTGTAAATTTTTTAAAAAAGTACCATCATTTAATTCAATAAATCCAATTACGTTTGACGACCGTTCCGTTCGTACCCAGCCAGACACCGAAATTTTTTTATTTAAATAATTTTTTGTTTCTCTAAATATTTGTTTTACCGTTGTCTTATCCATAAAATGTTATTTTTTATTTCTATTAATAATATTTATTTTATTTAAAATTTCTTCCCAGGAATAAACTCTTTTCATACAAGGAGATACTTGATGCTTCCTATTCCATGGTTTATCAAGAAGTAAAACAGGAATATTTTTTTCAACACAATTTTCGGCAAAATCAAATTCATCTTCAATAATCAAATCAGCTCCTATTTCCTGGCAAACTTCGTCTTTGTCTTTAATGATAGGCCCTAATATCACCTCTCTAGTAAAATATACTTTGGAAAAAATATCGGGGAAATATTTATCAAGCCAAGTCTTGGTATCAACTTCAACTATTCTGGGTCTAGCAGTGACTAATACTAATTTATGTTCCTTATGCAATTTTTTAATGCTTTTTTCAGCTCCGCTAATAACAGCTAATTTACTGAAAAACCCTTGCGCTACTATCTTGGCAAAAAATTCTTTAAATTCCTCTTTGTTCAATCCTAAAATTTCCCACCAGTTGAAAGTATAAAAATCATCTTTTTTAAAAGATGTACTGAATTTTTGATTATATAAAAAAATAAAATGATTTAAAGTATCGGCCAATACTTCATCAATATCCACAGCAATAAGCATAAATTATTCAACTCAATTATGACAATAGATTATTTATTAACATGATCCTCGATGGTTTTTATAATATTTTCTCTTTTATCTTTCTGGGAACCGCTAACTCCGCGCCGCTTTAATTCTTTATTCATTTCGGTTGGATTAACTTCTCTATGCTTTTCTTTAGGAATTTCGGCTAATTTTTTCTTTAAATTAACTCCCGAAAATTTCTCCGTTATCTCTTCTGTTTCTCCTTCTTCATTTTCCTCTTCTTCTGTCATTATAACTTCCCTGTTAAATTCCTTGGAAGATATTTTTTTTATAGCTTCAGCTCCAAATTCTTTGCGCATATTTTTGTCTATATTGTTATTTAATTATTTTTTTCTCAACTGTAGCCCCAACTCCTTTAACTGTTCTTCTTCTACTTCGCTTGGCGCCTCCATCATCAAATCCCGGCCATCGCCGGTTTTGGGAAAAGCCATAACATCACGAATACTCGCCTTATTCATTAACACCATTAAAATCCTATCAATTCCCGGGGCAATCCCGCCATGCGGCGGTACTCCATACTCAAAGGCGCGCAGAAAATGGCTAAATTGCTTTCGGCGTTTTTCATTAAAACCGATTAAGTTAAATATCTTCTCCTGCAGTTTTCGGTCATGAATTCTAATGCTACCCCCGCCTAATTCCACGCCATTGCCGACCATGTCATATTGATATGACTTAACCTTGGCCGGATCTTTATCTAATAAATTAATATCTTCTTTGCGGGGAGACGTGAACATATGATGCGAAGGGGCAAAATGGCCATCTTCCAATTCTTCATCAAATAAAGGAAAGTTAACGATAAAAGCCAAGGCTATCAGCTTAGGATTAATCAAATTAAGCATTTCTCCCAGCTTAAGTCTTAGTTGGCCTAGGCTCTCACAGACAATACTTGTCTTATCAGCACAAAAAAAGATAATGTCTCCCGGCTTTCCACCTGTCTGCTTAATAATCTTATTAGCCATATCATCACCAATAAATTTTATAAGCGGTGATTTTAACTTATATTTCTTGCCCGCCATAGCTTTAACGTCGACGGGTTCAACGGTAATATATGCCAATCCCTTAGCGCCGTAGCTTTTAACAAAGTCTTCAAGCTTGTCTAACTGAGCCCGGGGAATTTTAGCTGCGCCGGTTGCGCATATCGCTCGCACTACACCGCCCTGCTTAACAGTACTGCTAAAAACTTTAAATTCTGAAGCCTTTACTAGCTCGGAAATATCTTGAATTTCCAAACCAAAACGTAAGTCCGGCTTATCAAGGCCGTACTTAAGCATGACTTCATCATAATCTAAGCGGGGCCAGGGCTTAGTTAAAATCTTTTTTTCCGGAAATAACTTTTCTATAGCCTGAGTAAATAAATCTTCGGTTAAATCCAAAATATCGCCAGCCTCCACAAATGACATCTCTAAATCCAATTGGGTAAATTCGGCCTGCCGGTCGCCTCTAGTATCCTCGTCCCGAAAGCATTTAACAACCTGATAATATTTATCTAGCCCAGCCATCATTAATAACTGCTTATATTGTTGCGGTGACTGGGGGAGGGCATAAAATTGGCCAGACTGCAGACGGGAAGGAACCAAAAAATCACGCGCTCCTTCCGGTGTGCTTTTGCCTAAAGCCGGGGTTTCTATTTCTACGAAATTCAACTTATGTAAATAATCCCTAATAAATTTAATAAATTTATGCCTCCTAATTAAAACTTCCGATGTTTCATGCTTGCGCAAATCAAGATATCGATATTTCATCCTAATTTCTTCTTTTACCGCTTTAGCTTTTTCTTCGTCAATTTCAAACGGCAAAGTTTTGGCTTTACTAAAAATTTCCAAATAATCAGCCTCAACTTCTATCTCGCCTGTTTTAAGCTTCTTATTAATCATTCCCTCGGGACGGGGTTTAACTTTGCCTTTCGCTTTTATTACCCATTCCGTGCGCAAAGCTTCGGCTTGGTGATGAATTTCCTTATTTATTTTCGGATCAAATTTAACCTGGGTTAAACCATAATGATCTCTTAAATCAATAAAAATAACTCCGCCATGATCCCGGCGGCGATGCACCCAGCCAGCTAATTCCGTAATCTGGCCAATGTTGTCTTTGTTTAACTCTCCGCAAGTATGTATTCTGAGCATAAAAATAAAAATTAGAAATTAAAAATTAGAAATTTAGTATTTAATAATTTAAAATTAGCTTAAAATATATTCCAAATTCCAAATTCCAAATTTCCAATTTCATAATAATATACTACCTTATTTTCCTAATTTAAGCAAGAAAAAACCAGCCTATAAAAAATCGCTGGTTATAAATAAAATTTATTAAGCTCCTTTTAAACATCTGCCTGATAAAAATGTTGTTTTTGGTACTTTGCCTAATAATTCAACGGGCTTAGCGTCTGTTCCTTTAAATGATTTATCTTTGTCAATAAATGTTTGTGCTTCACTTTCAGTTGAAAAACCCGGCATCTGAATACCATGCACTTTAATCGCCCATCTTTCCTCGTCAACCATTATTGCCCCCCCCCATTATTTAATGGTTATAATTTAAAAAAGAGCTAACAATTTTACAAACCTCTTTATTTAATCTTTGGTCAATTTTTATATTTACTAAATTGGCAAATCTTTTATTTAAAACTAATCGTAGTATTTTAATACAATTTTCTGATATAGTCAAGCCGTGTTGGCCACGAGAACACTGGGAGCAAATTAATCCTCCGCGGGCATAATTAAAAATATTATTTTTAGGCAAAATTTTCTTTTGGCAGACGAGGCAATCATATAGCCGGGGCTTATAGCCCAGTTGAGCCAGTAATTTTAAAATAAAAAAATGATAAAGCGAAATAAAATCTAAAACAGGTTTCTTTTTAGCATTAAGGATATATAAAAATTCCTGGAGTAGATTAAATAAATCCCTATCTTCCTGGTTAAACTTAACCAACTTATTAAAAACGCTGATGGCTTGTCCAACAGTCTGCAGTTTGACCAAATCGCCCTTAATGGCCGGGTAGCTATTTTGGCTGACAACACTGCCAATGTAATCAAATTGCCTGCCTTTAACTATCATTAAACTGGATAATGTAATTGGCTCTAGATGTCCGGCCAGTTTAGAAGAAGTCTTTTTTGTACCTCGAGCCACCAATTCTAGTTTGCCCTGGTCAATACTATAAATTAGCACTTTACTGTCACGTTCACGAAAAGACTGGCGGTTTAATACAATAGCTTGGGTGGCCAAGGTGACTTCCATAAGACCTTTTATTAAATAAGCTTTAGAAATAATTTTTTCAAATTTCAAAGCGAAAAATCAAAAAAGCGACGATGCTTATATGGAATATAAGCGGAGGAGCTTTTCTGGTTTTGCAGCTGAAATTTGGAAAAATTAGCCTGAATGTTATTTTGTAAGAGGTCTATAATTAATTTAGTTGGTCTAAATAGGTTTGTAAAATTAGCATGGCCGCGACCGCGTCTCTTGGCGCTTTTGTTTTTTTATCACCAAATAACTTATCAGCCTGTTTGCTGGATAATCGTTCATCAATTTCTTTAATTGGAATATCCACCTTGTTCTTTAACAAATTTAAAAAGTTTAAAAACCCGTCTGACATTTTTGATTTCACATCCTGCATAGATAACGGCTGACCAACAACCACGACATCAATCGCTTCATCTTTAATAATTGGTAAAATATCATCTAAACTGCCCACCACCCTAAAGGGAACTGCTAATTTCGTGGTGGAGTCGCCAATAGCCAGTCCAATTCTAGCGCCACCCCAGTCAACTCCTAGATATTTTTTATTTAATTTTTCATGGTCATTTTGCATCTTGATTTTTACATTTTGGTCAATACTTCATGCCCTTCCTTGGTTACGGCTATAGTATGCTCAAAATGGGCGCTCAGTTGCCCGTCGGCTGTAACAATAGTAAGACCGTCTTTAAACCCCTTAATTTCCCAACTGCCAACATTAATCATTGGTTCAATGGCAATTACCATCCCGGGTTTTAAAACCGCATTTTCCATATCAGTACCCTCAATTTCGTAATTTGGCACTTGCGGGTCTTCATGTACGGCCATACCAACGCCATGTCCTACCAGATCTCTGACCACGGAGAAACCATGAGCTTCGGCATGGGCCTGAATAGCTCGGCCAATATCATTTAAAGTTCTCCCTGGCTTAATTTCTTTTATAGCTAATATTAAAGATTTTTTTGTAACTCTAATTAATTTTTTTGCTTCTTTACTGACCCTGCCTACCGGCACTGTAGCTGACATATCTGTATAATAGCCCCTCTGGTCTTTATTAAAAGGATATTCCATGCCTATGTCAATATCAATAATATCTCCATTATTTAATCGGCGCGAAGGCAGGGCCGGGGCATGCACTATTTCGCTGTTAATTGAAGTACATAAGGCGGTGGGGAAAGCCTTGGCGCCCGGCATAGATTTATAACCTTTAAAAGACGGACGGCCGCCCGCTTTCTTAACTAAATCACAGGCCATCCGCTCCAGATAGCCAGTAGTAATGCCTGGTTTTACTTGAGATAGTAGTCTTTTTAAAATACTGCCTAAAATTTTTCCTCCTTCCCTTATAATAGCTATTTCTTTTGCCGTCTTAATAATAATCATAACTTATTCTATTCCTTTTTTTTAATTTTTTAATTATCTCATTTTGTATTTCATTTATTTTCCGTTCACCATTTATTTTAATTAATTTATTTTTCTTAAGCCAATAATTTAACAAGGGCTCGGTCTCGCTATGGTACAATTTCAATCGCTTATTGATAGCCGACGGCTGATCGTCGTCCCGAGCATATAACTTGCGTCCGCACAAATCGCATATTTCATCTTTTTTGGGAGGGCTATACTTTAAGTGATAAACGGCCCCACAATCGCAAATACGGCGTCCGCCAATGCGGTCTATGGCTTCTTGATCGCTAATCCAAATTTCAATGGCATAAATATTGTCATTATCTTTAACGGATTCGCCAAGTAATTTGATCAGTTCGTCTTGCTGATATTTATTTCTGGGATAACCGTCCAAAATAAATCCAGCTAAAACATCTTCTTTCTGCAAGCGGTTTCGCACTATGCTTTCTGTTAATCCATCGGGTACTAATTCGCCCTTCTCCATATAGGCTTCAGCCTGCCTGCCAATATTCGATCCAATATCAGACTCATATCTAAGTAATTTGCCCAAGCTAATGGCCGGTAATTTCAGCTTTTTTGCCAGCATTTCCGCTTGGGTTCCCTTGCCCGAGCCCTGCGGGCCAAAAATTAACAAAATGGTTTTAAACATAAAATAAATGCAAAACGTAAAAATGAAAAATTATTAACATGAATTATCTTTTTCCATTTTGCATTTTTAATTTTGATTTTTCACTATCCTCTTATTAATAAGAAAAATATATAGCCTAAATATAAAAACAGCAATACTGAGCCTTCCCACTTGCCAAGAATATTTTTACGGCCAACATAAATTAAGAATAAAAGTAAAATCGTAATCCCGAACAAAACCATTATATCAAAATTCAAAGCCGAGTTATAGCCGATAACGCTAATAGTTGAACTTAATCCTAAAACCCAAAGCAAATTAAAAATATTTGAACCAACTACATTACCCACGGCAATATCGGTTTTGCCTTTATAGGCTGCTGTAGCGGATGCGGCTAATTCAGGCAGCGAGGTGCCAATAGCGACAATGGTTAAACCGATTAATGCTTCACTCACTCCCAGGGCAGACGCAAAAACAATAGCTCCATTGACTATCCAGCGGCCACCCACGGCTAAACCGGCTAAACCAATAATAATCATTATTATCGCGGTAGAATGGCTGTATTCTTTCGGTTCTTCCTGTTTTATTTCTCCAACTGTTTTTTGAAAAATATTTTCTTTATCCTTGGTAATGCCAAAAGTATAGTAAATAAAAATAATAAAAAATAATATCAAAATCAAACCATCTATTCTGGTCAAACCATTAGGCGAAATATGCTCTATTAAAAAATCATTAGATAAAATTGCTACCGCCAATATAGCTAATAAGGAAAAGGGGATTTCTTTATTAACTGTAGCTCTTTTAACAATTAAAGGGGCAATAACAGCGCAAACTCCTAAGATAAGCAAAGTGTTAGAAATATTAGAACCAATAATATTGCCCAAGGCAATGCCGGAACTGCCTTTAATGCCGGCTAAGGCGCTAATTACCAGCTCTGGCGTGGAAGTCCCAAAAGCGACCACGGTTAAACCAATGAAAAAACTAGAGACGCCGTATCTTTTGGCAATAGACGAAGAACCGTCCACTAAAATATCAGCTCCTTTAAGTAAAAAAATAAAACCTAAAGTGAATAAAATTATAGTTAAAGGCATAAAAAACACTATTCAATTAATTGTTAAGCAATTAAGGCAATTAAAAATTTCCTGCTTTTTTAATGCCTATTGACGGTACTCCGCGAGACACCCCTCTGTTCCCAAAATTTCCTCTTATTACATTATTCGGTTTTGCATCAGCAGGTTTGCTGGCTACGCCAAGGCCGCCAGCTACTGAAACTGGGTTCTGCCCTATTGATGCTTTACCCCCCTGAATTCGTGTGTCATCTTCTGATAATTTTTTTGAGCCAACTGCAACTCCATACTCCCTTCCTTTTACGCCTATGCCTAAATAACTAACGTTTTTTTCTACGCTAGCCAAGGGGTTTTTCCTGCTCTCTGCTAAAGTATCAGCTGCTCTGCCTGATTGAACAAAAGCCTTTTTCTTAAGTCTTATTTTTTGTTTTTCTTGAGTCTTGTCTTTTAGGCTTGTCTCGCCTCCTTTTAATACGCTTAATATTTTTCCTCTTTTTTTCTCTTGAGCACCCCCTACCCCATCTTCAATTAAACTCTTTTTTATAGTTGTCTCTGACTTACCACCCCTAGCTCCCCTCATTAAATAATCCCTAAGCGTTTTTCCTTTTAATTCCTCAATACTACCATCATCCTTTTTAATTCTGACCTTGCCGACCTTAGAGCTTAACTCACCTGAAGAAATTTTTCTTATATCGCTTTCATAATATATTTTACCCATAAATTTAATTAATTAATATTAATTTATTAAAATTTTTTATTTTAAATCCTATTTATATCTCAAGGCTTCTAGGGCATTAATAATGGCCGCCCGACGGGCTGGATAAAAACCGGTGATCAACCCGACAAAAGTGGAAAAGAATATAATTAACAGAATAAACCAATAAGGCGTATAAAACATATCTATCTTTTCACCGCCTAAAAAGCTGGCTAAAATGTTTATGCCGTAATTGAATAACTCCCCGCCAGCCATGCCTATAATAATACCGCCCATACCTCCGAAAAATCCAATAATTACCGACTCGGCCAAAAACATATTCCAAATGTCTATACTGGTCGCTCCCAAGGCCTTCATAATACCTATTTCTTGAGTCCGCTCAAGCAAAGCTATGGTCATAGTATTAAACATGCCGATAGCACTTACAATTAAAGCGACAATACCGAAGGAAGCCAAAACAATTTGCACTATTTTAAAAACTTGGTTGGCTTGTTCAATAATATCAGATAAGGCGCTAACCATAAAACCTTTTTCAATAATTGAAGATCTGACAAAATCCATATTTTTATCTTGGTCCACTTTAACTTTTAACATGCTGAAATTTGTAATATTGAGGTCTTGGCTAATAGAAAAAGGCAAATAAATATAATTAGAATCTTCCTCTCCGATAATGCCGACTATTTTAAAGCTCTGGTCTAACTTAACAAAATCCCTAATAATATCCTCTTCTTCATTCTCTTCGGGAATAAATAAAGTCAAATTTATTGTTTTATTGAAAATTTCATTTTCATCAATATTAAAAAGCTTCAAAGCCGAAGAAGATATAATAATTTTATTCTTATCCTCTTCGTTGTCCGTATAAAATTCACCTTTTTTAAGCGTAGTGCCGTCCAAGCGGAAATATTCCCTATTTACAAAATTAGCCACCAGCTCAGAAGAAATATCACTTATACCCATTTGCGCTCGGGCAGAAACCACAGGGCTAATCTTTTCTACGCCAGCAATCTTTTTAATATCTTGGATTGAGTCCTGATTTATTTTTAAACCTGGCAATTCTCCGGTATTAACATCCAGGCTTAATAAAGCTTCCGAGGTAGTAATTCGAGTCAAAATCAGCATTTGCAGGCCATAGC
>CAZXKB010000017.1:0-10147 GCA_964641285.1 uncultured Gammaproteobacteria bacterium
CCTCTCTCTGGGGCTACATTTTCTCCTGCCCATAAAAAAAATAATTTATCCCCCCATTTCTTATCTAGGAATTATTTTTATTCTTTTCGGCCTGATTATAAACATCTGGACTGATTCTATGTTTAAAAAAAGCCAAACTACGGTTAAGCCCCATGAAGCCCCGACTTCTCTGGAAACCTCCGGTCCATTCCGCCTTAGCCGTCATCCCATGTATTTGGGTATGGCTGCCGTCCTTTTGGGTATTAGTATCATCCTCGGCTCTGCCGCCACCTTTGTCTCTCCCCTTCTTTTCATTGTCTTAATGGAAATAATATTCATTCCCAGAGAAGAAAAAAATTTAGAGAATGTCTTCAATCAAAAATATTTTGACTACAAAAAGGGGGTTAGGCGATGGCTATAGTTATATATGATAACTGCTGCCAATTCTATAGTCGAAATTAAATAACTATAAAATAAAAACACCTGTCCGCTAACGACAAGTGCTTTTTATACCTATTATCTCTTCTTAATTTAGCTCTTTATTTTACAATAAAGTCTTTTTATGGTTAAAATTATTTTTATAATCTTTTCTTTAGTTTCTCTTTTATCTCCTCTATAAATTTTTCTTTGCTGATTTGCCTGACCTTATCGTTTTCCCGGTCACGCACCGCCAGCTTATCTGATTTTATTTCCTTATCACCGATTACCAGCATATACGGCACTTTTTCTTTGATCGCTTTGCGGATTTTATTGCCCACGGTTTCATTAACATCATCAACTTCCACCCGAATATTATTTTCTTTAAATTCCCGCCCTAACTGATCGCAATATTTTATATGATCTTTGCCTACGGAGATTATTTTAACCTGCACCGGTGCCAGCCACACCGGAAAAGCACCGGCATAATGCTCAATTAACACTCCTAAAAATCTTTCCATCGCGCCATAAACAACTCGATGCAGCATCACTGGCCGATGGTCCTTGCCGTCACTGCCGGTATAAACCAAGTCAAAACGCTCCGGCATAGCAAAATCAAGCTGGATAGTACCGCATTGCCAGGTACGACCCAGGGCGTCCTTAATATGAAAATCAATTTTCGGCCCATAAAAAGCGCCGTCGCCTGGGTTTAACTGATAATCCGCTTTAATATCCTTTAAAGCATCTTCCAGGGCTTTTTCCGCTGTTTGCCACATTTTAACTGTGCCAATAGAATCCTTTGGCTTAGTCGATAATTCCATATGATAACCCAGCTTAAATGTTTTATACATCCTGTCAACTAATTTTATGATATTAATCACTTCTTCTTTAATCTGTTTTTCCGTGCAATAAATATGAGCATCATCCTGATGAAAAGATCTGACTCGCAATAATCCGTTCAGTACGCCGGAAAGTTCATGCCGGTGCACTAAGCCAATTTCAGCAATCTTTAACGGCAATTCCCGATAGCTATGCGGCTCATTCTTATATAATAAAACGCCGCCCGGACAATTCATGGGTTTAACGGCATAATCCTCTTTATCAATTTTAGTAAAATACATATTTTCTTTATAATGATCCCAATGCCCGCTCTGTTCCCATAAATTCTTCTTAAGGATTATTGGGGTTTTCACCTCTAAATAGCTTTCTTGTTCATGTTCTTCCTGCCAGTACTTCATTAATTCATGCCAAATAACCATTCCTTTCGGGTGAATAAAAGGGAAGCCTGGCCCTTCTTCATGCATAGAAAATAAATCCAACTCTTTGCCTAACTTTATATGGTTTCTTTTTTCCGCTTCTTCAATTAACTTTAAATAACCAGCTAGCTCCTTTTTAGTGGCAAAAGCTACGCCGTAAATCCTGGTCAGCATTTTATTTTTTTCATCGCCCCGCCAATAAGCTCCGGCTATTTTAGTTAATTTAAAACTGCCTTCTTTAATTTCACCGCTGGACTTAATATGGGGCCCGCGGCATAAATCTTCAAAGTCTCCCAGCCGATAATAACTCACTTTCTTTTCACCTTCCTTTTTTAAATCATTAATTAATTCCATTTTATAAATCTCTCCTGCTTCTTTCTCTCTCGTAATTGCTTCTTCAATAGCAAACTCAAATCTCTCAAACGGTAAATTCTGCTTGATGATGTGGTTCATTTTCTTTTCAATTTTTTCTAAATCACTTTCCCTAATTCGTACATTTTTATTATTTTTATTCGAGTGTCCATCAAAATCAATGTCATAATAAAATCCATCAGCAATAGCCGGACCAATAGCAAATTTAACCTTTGGCCATAACTGCTTTACCGCTGCCGCCATAATATGGGATAAAGAATGACGCATGATTTCTAAATTATCTTGGTTTTTCTTATACATATATTTTGATTTAAATTATTAAATTCGGATTGACGCAATTTATAATATACATTAATGACTAAAAACCCCATCTCAATGTATTATAATCTTAATACACTGGGACGGGGCTTATAACTCCGCGGTTCCACCCAGTTTACCCGCCGTAGCTTTAGCGAAAGCGGGTCTCCCCGTCATCTCCAAAGCTTTTGGTGGCAGATCACCTTGATTAATTTATTTTTTGGCTTAGCCCTTAATAATGGGGTCCTAACGAATAGGACTATGGTTGGTGGCCATAGCAATCGCCTTTGGATAAATACAGTTTATGATATTTTAAAATTCCTGTCAATTTTACTATTTTTTTAATTCTATCTCAATTCTATCCACTAACCTGGGAACTTTTTTAATAAAGGAAGGGAAAAATTTAACTTCAAAACCGGCTAATTCCGGCAAACCGGATAAATATGTATCTAATTGCTGCTTATTTAAACCTAAAATTTTATCAATTTCAACAACGCTGGAATCTTCTTTCAAAGTAACCTTTCCTTCAAAAGTAGCATTGATAGTAGCTGCGCCTTCGGAGGAATTAAAATTATTTAAATCATAAATAATATTATTTTCATCAAAACTTAATAACTCTTTATTATCTGCTAAAGAAGAAACAAATTTCTGTTTAGCCAGAGCCACGGCTGGCTGGTCATTAAAAGCCACTACCACTACTTCAGCTTCCATAAAAGCGCTAAATTCATCTTTTTTCTCCCCTGCTTCTCCGAATACTTCACTTTCAATTGAGTTTTCATTAATCTTATAGATTATTTGGCTATAGTCCTTATAGGTTTCATTAATTTCGGATTTAGCTTTTGTTAAAAGTAGCTGCTTTAAATCCCTGATACTATTATCTAAATCGTCCTCCGCTATATATTTTTCTACTTTTTGTTGATAGACAATATCTTCTTTGCTTTCGGCATATATTTTTTCCTGTAATCCGGCCCAAAGCCCGGGAATAGTAAATTTAGTTGGGCCGATAGCCATTTCCTGGCTCGGCTCGTCAGCGTAAATTCCTACCTCAACAGAACCTCCGGCCGGGATATTAACTGTTTCGCTAATACGGAACAACTTGTTATCCGGCGTTAAAAGTCGCGTCGTAGCCACTAAGGGCTGATTCTTTATATAATTATTAATAATTTCTACTTTTCCAACCGCTTCCTCTCCGATAACTTCCTCTTCGGTGGCCAGATAAACATTGGTATGTTCAATTTTGACTTCCTTAACAATGCCTTTAATAGCATTCCCCGCTATGCTTCCCTCTTTGGCCTGGTCATAAATATCAATTATCATATTATTACTAATACGTTCCTGGTTGGGTATAAGCACTATAGTTACCTTAACCAGGGAAAAATAGAATATTACCACTAATAAAATTATAGTTAAAGCAATAAAACTTAAAGCAATTTTTCTATATAATTTAACGGGACGGCGAGAACCTGCTTGCCCGCTCATTATAGTCTTTATTTTTTCATCTTGATCCTCTTTAAGCGAAGAACCAACTACTTCTTTAACGGCATCGCTTCTCCCGGCCAATAAATCTTCTCTCTTTTGTTTTATTTTAACTTCCCTATCTTCGTCAACAATGCTAACTTTCTTCTTTGCCCCGCTTCTGGCTACTCTTTTAGGAGCAACAGTTTTAAGGCTTTTTTTAACAACCGGTTTTGCTTTTTTAGCCGGTTTACTTTTTTTAATTATTTTATGCTGTCCTGTTTTTTTACTTCTGGCTTTACCTCCTTTTCCTATTGTAAGCAAATTGTCCGAAGAATCATCTTCATCCTTGATATTTATTTTAATGGCTTTTTTAGCTGCAGACATAATATTAAAATGGCTTTAATGTTAATAATAATGCATTAATTATTATTACTATAACAAATTTATGAAATTTTGTCTATTAAGCGACACGGCAAGTCCAGTAATATGATTAAAATTTGAATAAAATAAAAAATTTTATATATAATTGAAAATTTTATTTATTATTTTAATGCCCAACGCCTAAATTTCCTACGTTTCAATGGTTATCATCTCCTTGAAATTGTCTAATAAATTTTTGGTCAGCCCGGCGTTATTGTTTACCCGGAAAGCTGTTTCTAAAATTTTAGCTTTGCCATTTTGCTGAATTTTAAAAATTACCTTGCTTTTACCTGCGAATTTGGCAAAAATTTGCTTAAGTCTTTCTAAATTAGCCGCATCAATATCTTTATTAAAAATAATCTTCAATGGTGGAAATTTTACCGTGTTGTCCGGTGAAACTATCCTATTTTTATCTTTCCCGTTATTAGTTGAATTAATCTTATCGGCCAGATGATTAGACTCTTTAAATTGGTTAATTACCTCTGAAATATTTTTTAAATTTAAAGCCACGGCCTTATTTGCTAATAATTTTACAGTCTGGTCTTTGTCTGATAATCTTCCCTGGCAAAGAACAGCCTGGCCTTCCTGCCAAATTTCAGTTGTTTCTTTATAAATACCAGGAAATACTAAAACTTCAATGCCGGCGGAAGCGTCTTCAATTTTTACAAAAAGCATTGACTCATTAGTTCGGGTAATAATTTTTTGGATTTTTGTTATAATGCCAGCTACGTTAACTTGCGGACGATCTATGTACTTTGATAAATCAAATAAAGGGGTAGTTACTGAAGTTAAATATTTTTTAAAATCAGCAAAAGGATGCTCGGTAATATAAAGGCCGAGCAATTCTTTCTCCCAAGCTAATCTTTCTTGTCTGGTAGCTGGCGCATGCTGTTCATATTTTAATCTACTGCTTACTATTATACTGGGGGCATCGGCAAATAGGCTAACCTGGCCATTACTTCTTGATGTTGCCATTTCCTTATTGTAATTTAAAAAATTATCAATATTACCCAATAGTTGACCTCGCTCGCCAAAATTATCCAGACACCCGCTTTTA
Source organism: uncultured Gammaproteobacteria bacterium (assembly GCA_964641285.1). GTDB lineage: Bacteria > Patescibacteriota > Patescibacteriia > Patescibacteriales > CAZXKB01 > CAZXKB01. Next base: position 5,257 of record CAZXKB010000017.1, read on the forward strand.
ATCAAGCTCTCTAAAGATTTCTTATTTAGATCTTTATCCGTAATCCGCTCTAAAATATCGCTAATATTTTTATAGGGGCCATTTTCCTTGCGCTCCTTAATAATAACATCGGCAATATGCTCGCCGATATTTTTAACGGCTTTTAGGCCAAAACGAATTCTATTTACTTTCTCATTTTGATCGGCTGTTTCGTTTTTGGCAGTACCGGAAGTTACTACCGTAAATGACCCAAAAGACTGGTTGATGTCCGGACGGCTGACTTCAATCCCCATCCGCTGGCACTCTTCTATCTCAACAGCGACCCGATCAATATTCTGCTGGTCAGCAGTTAACAAAGCGGCCATAAATTCAGTTGGCCAATGTGATTTTAAATAAGCGGTCTGGTAAGCAATTAAAGCATAGCATGCAGCATGCGACCGGTTAAAGCCATATCCGGCAAAAGGTTCAATAAAAGAAAAGATCTTTTCCGCCAACTCGCTGGCAATACTATTTTTAACACAACCATCAATAAATTTTTCTTTTTGCTTAGCCAGTAACTTAGGAATTTTTTTACCCACAGCTTTTCTTAAAACATCCGCCTCAGCCATGGTAAAACCGGCTAAATCTCGCGCCATTTGCATTACTTGCTCCTGATAAATAGCTACTCCATAAGTTTTATCTAAAATCGGTTCCAGTTTAGGATGCAAATAATTAGGTTTTTTTTGATTATGCTTACCGGCAATATAATCCGGAATCCACTCCATTGGCCCTGGGCGATATAAAGCTACCATGGCAATAATATCCTCAAATTCACTTGGCTTTAATTCATGTAAATAGCGTTTCATGCCGCTTGATTCAAATTGAAAAATTCCGGTAGTTTCCGCTTCTTGAAACAAATGGTAAGCCGATTCATCATCCAGAGGAATTTTATCAATATTAATATCAACCCCCAAAGTGTTTTTTATAATTTTAATAGCAGATTCAATAATAGTTAAATTTTTCAAGCCTAAAAAATCCATTTTTAAAAGCCCTAAATCCTCAATCGGATGAAGCGAATACTGGGAAACAATGCTGCGATCTGAAGAAGAGGCATACTGCAAAGGAACGTGGTCTGTCAAAGTATCCTTGGTTATAACCACGCCGCAAGCATGAGTGGAGGCATGGCGAGCCACTCCTTCCAGACGGCGGGCATAATCAAGAATACGGCGAGCCGCTTCTTCTTGGTGGTAAATTTCTTTTAATTCATTTACCGAATTTAAGGCCTGGTCAATTTTAGCAAACATGGGAATCATTTTAGCTAGCCGGTCGCAATAATCATAAGGATACCCCAAAACTCTGCCTGCATCCCTGGCCGCAGCCCGAGCCGCCATTGTCCCAAAAGTAATAATTTGGGCCACTCTATCCTTGCCATACTTCTCTTCCACGTACCTAATTACTTCATCTCGCCTAACATCGGAAAAATCCATATCAATATCGGGCATGGAAATACGGTCTGGATTTAAAAATCTTTCAAAAAGCAAATCATATTTCAAAGGGTCAATATTGGTAATACCGGTTAAATAGCATACCAATGAACCAGCCGCTGAACCACGGCCAGGACCGACCACAATAGAATTATTTTTAGCCCAATTAACAAAATCAGCTACGATTAAAAAGTAAGAAGACCAGCCCATTTGTTCAATTACGGACAACTCGTAATCCATTCTTTCCCTGATTTTTTCGTCTGTCTGGTTATAGCTTTGCTGATACCTTTTAGCCAAACCTTTTTCGCATAACTTCCTTAAATAGCTATTGCCGTCGCATCCGGCCGGTACGGTAAAAAATGGAAGTTGCGTTTTACCTAATTCTATTTTTAAATTGCACTTATCGGCTATTTTAACAGTATTGGCTATGGCTTCAGGAACATCCTGGAAAGCAGCCGCTATTTCCCGGCCTGGCCGCATAGAATAGTCCTCTCCGGTCATATTCAACCGATCACGGTCCTCTTTTTTCTTTTTACTCTGCAAACAAAGCAAAATATCCTGCGCCTCCTCATCTTCTCTTTTTAAATAATGGACATCATTGGTGGCTATTAAAGGTATATTCAGCTTATGGGAAAATTCTATTAATGTTTTATTAACCAAGTCCTGCCCCTTCAGATTGGGATGATCCATAATTTCTAAATAAAAATTGTCCTGGCCAAATAAATTATTATAATCCAAAATTCTTTGCCGGGCTTGCTCTAATTTTCCTGACCTAATCAGAATAGGTATTTCTCCGCCCAAACAGGCGGTAGCAGCGATTAAACCCTGATGATGCTTTTCTAGCACTTTCCAGTCAATCCTTGGCTTATAATAAAATCCTTCTAAATGAGCAATCGTAGTTAGCTTAATCAAATTCTTATAACCCTCTTCGTTTTTAGCCAGCAGCAATAAATGATGGGTTCTTTTCTCGTCATCTTTACTTACTTTATCAAATCTGGAACCAGGCGCCAAATAAGCCTCTACTCCTATTATTGGCTTAATGCCTGCTTTCTGGCATTTTTGATAAAATTCAATTACCCCATACATTACCCCATGATCAGTTAGAGCTACGGCCGGAGCCCCGTCCTCAACCGCAGCCTGGACCAACTCGTCTATTTTGGTCAAGCCGTCAAGCAAAGAATAATGACTATGACAATGGAGATGCACGAATTTCATAAAAAACACTAAATTAAGCGAATTTGTCGCTAATTTATAAGAATAATTTACTTGTATATTATAGCATTATTAATGGGTTTGGCAAATCAAGACAGGGTAAAAAATTATAAAAACTTAGTCTTAAAATTAAAGACTAAGCTTTCTATTAAAATCGAAAATCGGCAATTATTTTACTTTCTCCACGATCTCGCCCAGCTCGTCATCACTAAAAAAATCAATAATAATCTGGCCGCCCCGGCCCCTGCGTTTTATTTCCACTTTGGTGCCGAAAAATTCCCGCAAAGCAAGCTCTTTATCTTTGTCTCCGTAATTAATTTTTATGCGCGCCTTTTTAGTTCCTCCCATTCTTCTGGCCGCTTTATTGGTTTCATAAACTGACCAATTCTTTCTCATGATCTTTTTAAACAAAGAAATTTGTTTATCCCTTGAGTCTAAACCAATCAAATATTTGGCATGGCCTTCGGTAATCTTGCCGTCTATAATGGCTAGCTGGATTTCTTCCGGTAAATTAAGCAAACGCAAAGTATTTGTTACCGACGATCTTGACCGGCCTACCCGCTTAGCTACTTCTTCCTGGGTTATACTAAACTCATCAACCAGTCTTTGATAAGCAACAGCCATTTCAACTGGATTTAAATCTTCTCTTTGAATATTTTCAATTAGAGCTACTTCTAATTTTTCCCGCTGGTCAGCATCCCGGATAATTGCCGGTACGGTATCTAATTTCAGCTCCTTGGCTGCTCGCCAACGGCGCTCTCCGGCAATCAGCTCGTATTTATCCCCTTTCCGGCTGACAATCAAGGGCTGGATAATGCCATACTCCCGAATAGAATCAACTAATTCTTCCATCTGATAATCAGTAAATCTTCTTCTGGGCTGCATGGGATTAACTTCAATTTCGCTGGTATTTATTTGATAAACTTTATTTTCAACTTCTGCAGATAAAGAAGAATCCATTTTTTTATCTTGTCCGGCTCCATCTGCGGAACGAGGAGGAATAAGAGAACTAAGTCCCCTTCCTAATCCGTTGTTTGGCATAAATCTTAAATTTAATATTTAAATTTCTAATTTCTAAAATCTAAATCTATTATCTCTCTGGCTAATCGCTCATAAGCCTTACCGCCTTTTGATTTTGGGTCGTAATGCAAAATGGAACGGCCAAAACTGGGAGCTTCAGCCAATCTGACACTGCGGGGAATAACCGATCGAAACACCCGGTTAGGAAAATATTGGTAAAGTTCGTGCATAACCGAACTTGATAAGCGATTCCGCCGGTCAAACATAGTAATTACCGCTCCCATAATTCCTAACTCCGGCTTTAAATTGTTTTGTACTAAGCCAATAGTTTCCAGTAATTGTCCTAAGCCTTCCAGGGCATAATATTCGCTTTGGATAGGAATTAATACTTCATCGGCCGCGACCAGGCTATTAACAGTCAAAAGTCCTAAAGAAGGCGGGCCATCCACGATTATATAATCATATTCATCTTTAATATCCCCTAAAACCTTGCTTAATAAATATTCCCGGTCTGCTAAATTCACCAATTCAATCCCAGCCCCAGCCAAAGAGATGGATGATGGCGCCACTTTAAATCCGTCCTGTAATGTATGCTTAATAACGGAATATATCGGCTTTTGGCCGATAATGGCTTCATATATTCCCTGAGGCAGATTCTTATGATCAAGGCCAATTCCGGAAGTGGCGTTGGCTTGGGGATCAACATCAACCAGCAAAACGTGCTTGCCCAAATAAGCTAAATAAGCGCCTAAATTAATAGCGGTCGTGGTTTTACCGACCCCTCCTTTTTGGTTAACTATGGAAATAATCTTCCCCATAAGATAAAGAAATTAGTAATTTGAAACTGGAAATTGGTAAAATTTTAAATAATTGTCGCTAATTAACATATTTCTAATTTCTAATTTCCAATTTCCTGATTTTAATAAATTCTATACAATGTATTAAATTCAAGAATTAACCTAGGTTAATTATACTACCTTTTTTCATCTTTGACAATTTCTGAAATTTACCTTATAATAAAAATCGCTAACTATTGCTGGTTGGTTTTTTATTACTGGCCGCGGTGGTGAAATTGGCCTGCCTGCGCTCAAAAGCTACGGCAGGTAAATAGACCCGCTAAATTTTACTTAAAATGGCTATTTAACTTATTATTAAAAATTTACAATGCCGCGGTGGTGAAATTGGTAGACACGCGGGATTCAAAATCCCGTTCTGGC
>CAZXKB010000018.1:0-6825 GCA_964641285.1 uncultured Gammaproteobacteria bacterium
GGCCCTAAAAAACCTAAAACTTCGCCTTTCTTTACGGAAAAAGTGATATTATCTAAAACAACGTTTGACCCGAATTTTTTTGTTAAATTTTTTATTTCAATCATACTATCGCAATTTTAAACGAATTTAAAACGAATAATCACGAATATAATAAATATCCGTGACTAAAAATATTTTATAACAACTTAAAAATTTATGCAAGTTTCAGTTTTGTGGATAATTTATTTAAACTCATCCAACACCACTGCTCTAATAATTACCCTCTCTCCTCTTTGGATTTTTAAACCGATTTTATCTCCCGGTTTATATCTCTGTATAATTGATAATAAAGTATTTTTACCTTCTATTTTGATGGCGTTAATCTCAAAAACTATATCCCCTTCCCCTAGGCCGGCTTTAGCCGCGGGCGAATCGGGCAGTATGGCTGGCAATTCCTTGCTCTCGGTAGTAATCCAGGCTCCGCTATTGCGGGTTAAATTATTATCCTGGGCGATTTCCGGAGTTAGCATGCGATAGCGGACTCCCAGTCTCGGCCTTATTATCAGTCCTCTCTCCTTAATGCTTCTAATTACCGGCTTGGCATCATTAATGGGAATAGCAAAACCGATAGCCGAGCCGGCTTGTTCCACGGCCGTATTAATACCGACTACTTTGCCGGTTAAATCAACTAAGGGGCCTCCGGAATTACCAACATTTATTTTAGCATCGGTTTGGAGTAAATTATCAAGGGCTTCGGCATTGCCTGATTGGTCGCTGGCAATCAAACTGCGCCCTAACCCGCTGACTATGCCCTTGGTAACCGTATTCTCATAAAGCCCTAGAGCATTGCCGATGGCAATAACGCTGGCTCCGACCTGCAAGCTATTGCTGTCACCTAATTCAACTACTGGCAAATCTTTGTCAAAAATTTTTAAAATCGCTAAATCATTAAATGAATCCTTGTCAATTAATTGGGCAAAATATTCTTTGCCGTTATTTAATATTATCCGGTATTCACCTGTCTCTTCTCGGGCCGCTTCTACTAAGTGCTTATTGGTTAAAATATAACCGTCAACAGAAATTAAAAAGCCGGTCCCTTTTATCATCTGCTTTCTGTATTTCTGTATTTCCAAACCGCCGGTAAGCATGTTAATCGTTTCAAAATTTTGATAGTCATAAATAATAATACTAACCACGGCCGGCATTACATTCTTGATTGCTCTAATAGTAGCTTCCTGCTCATCCAGTCTTAAATCATCAGCTACTACACTGTCTATTTTTTGATTAAAAAAATTATCAGCTTGCCAGCCAATGCCTATACCGACTGATAATATAATAAATAAAATTAAAAAAAATATTAAATTTCTTCTCATACATTGATAATAAAATAATTATAAAATCCTATCTATCTCCCGGCGGTAATGAACGCTCCATAAAAGCGCCTCTTCTGTCGTCTTTTTTTAATTTTAGACCTGCATTATTACCCTTTTTTTCTTCAGCTCCTCTTCTGGGGTTGATTTCCCTAATTGTTCTCATTATTTCCTCTTTGCAGAATTTAAATTCACCCGGCGCTAACTGGCTTGCCGAAGGGCCAATAATTGAATTTATAAAGCTGTTTGTTCCGATCCTGAAGCCATATCCCTTATTAGCAACATCTATTGCTTCCTTAATTCTTCTTTTCAAGTCTTCTTTCTCACCCAAATATTCACTAAATAAACTACTCTCATCTTTATATGCTTTTTCATTAAACATAAATTTAATGATAGAAATATCGTTATAATTAATAAAATATTATCATATTCTTATTATATCAACAAACCGTGGGATGTTAATAGCGAGCAGAAAATATTTACTTTTATATTTTAAATATTTATTTAAATATTTAACTCTCTTAATATTTCTTTCTGTTTTTTATTTAAATTAGCCGGGGTTTTAACAGTAACTTCCACCATCTGGTCGCCTCTTCCCCGGCCTTGCAGTTTGGTTATGCCCTTGCCGCGTAAATTAAAAACAGTGCCTGTTTGCATGCCGGCTGGAATTTTTAACTTTACTGGCCCATCAACGGTCGCTATTTCAATTTTATCTCCTAAGGCAGCTTGGGTAAAATTGATTTCAGCTTGAGACCTAATATTATAACCGTCGCGCTGGAAACGCCTATCCGGCTTTATTCTAGCTTTTAAAAACAAATCTCCAGCTGGCGCGCCTTTTTCTCCGGCTTCACCCTGTCCGGACAAGCGGATAGCCTCGCCATTATCTATCCCGGCCGGAATTTTTACTTTCAAATTAACCACTTCCTGACATACTCCGGTCCCACCGCATTTACTGCATTTTTGACTATAAGTCTTTCCTTCACCCTGGCAATTTTCACAAATGGCCTGGACTTGCATATTGCCTAAAATTGTTCTTTGGACACGATTAACCCGCCCGGAACCGCCACAAACTTTACAAGTCTCAATTTTACTGCCCGGTTCCGCGCAATTTCCATGGCAATGGCCGCATTTAACGGTTTTACGCAAGCTAATTTCTTTTTCAACGCCAAACACAGCCTCGTTAAAATCTATGGTTAAAACCATCTGAATATCATTGCCTCGTCTGGCCCTGGCCCTTTTTCTTCCCGCACCAAAACCGAAAATATCGCCTAAACCACCGAAAATATCGCCTAAATCATCTACGTTAATATTAAATCCGTTAGTATAACCCGAAAAATCACGAAAACCTTCAAAGCCATGGAAACCGCCCTGTCCTCTTGCCTGCTCAAAAACCGAACCGAATTGATCATATTGGGCTCGCTTCTGGGCATCTCCCAATACCTGATAAGCTTCATTCACTTCTTTGAACTTAGCTTCATTGCCATTAGCTTTGTCAGGGTGGCACTGGTGCGCTTTGGCTCGAAAAGCCTTTTTTATTTCATCTTGGCTGGAATTTTTATCAACGCCAAGAATATTATAATAATCTTTACTCATAATATAATGCAAATTTACGAATAATATACAAATACTGCGAATATTTACGCCTTGATAATTCGCATATTCGCAATTCGTAGCATTCGCATATCATTTGCGGCATTCGTATTATATTTTTATCCTTTAAATCCAATTTCTTTATCCAGTCCTTCGGCTTCTTTGACTTGACCAAATCTTTCTTCGTACTTTTTCATATTATCAGCCATAGCTGCGATCATTCTTTTAAAATGGCCCGGGCTGGTAATAATCTTCCCGGTCACCCGGCCGGAAAGGCCCAAAATATTTAAAAACATCATCTGAAATTCATCCTTGTTATGGTTAATCTGCATGGCGTTAGCATATTCCGCGCCCGGAATATTATCTGCTATTTTTATCTCACGTGGCTTGCCCGCAGGAGTTTCCGGCGATTTTTGATTTGTCATAATTTTCATTCTTAATTACTTAAATTTAAATATATTAATTACTAAACAATAAAGAGGGCGGAGAATTTTCAGCCTTCGCCCTTTTTGTTTGGCAACAATATTTCCTCCAGATTATTCCTTTCTTAAAACCTAGCAACTTAAGATGATAAAAGTTCTGCCTTTTTCCTTTTTCGCTTTAAAATTATAAAATTATGAACTAGTAGAATCAACAACACAGCTCCAGCAACTATATATATTCTAATAGTCCCAGTTTTGCCAAAAATCAAAATAAAACAATCCCAATAAACTAGTTTAAAAAAAAATAAAAATACTAATGACGCCACGACTATAGCCCAATTCACGTTCTTTATAAATTTTATCATCTTCTCCCCTCCTCTAATTTATAAATGTGCTTATTTGGTTGTCTGATATAAAATCAGGCAACCTATAAAAACACATTATTTCTTGTCTTGGCTTGAACTAGCCGAATCATCATCTTTCTTTTCCTCAAATTCTCCTTCTACTGGTTTATCCTTATTTTTATCCTGCTCTGGTTGTGTACCGGCTTGCCCGGCGTCAGCCCCGGGCTGTGCTCCAGCTTGCTGCTGGGATTGATACATAGCCGCGCCAATCCTTTGAGCCACGGCGTTCATTTCTTCCATCTTCTTTTTAATTTCTTCGTACTGATCCGTATCTTTGACTTTTTTTAGAGCTTCCACCTTTTCTTCCAATTCTTTCTTGTCTTCCGGTTTAATTTTATCACCGGCATCTTTCAATAATTTTTCAGTTTGGAAAACTACGGCTTCAGCCTGATTTTTTATATCTATCTGCTCCTTTTTCTTTTTATCCTCTTCCGTGTGCATTTCCGCTTCCTTTTTCATTTTTTCCACTTCCTCTTTAGAGAGTCCGGAAGAAGCCGTAATCGTAATTTTCTGCTCCTTGCCGGTAGCTTTGTCCTTAGCGCTCACATTTAAAATGCCATTAGCATCAATATCGAATTTCACTTCAATCTGCGGTACTCCGCGCGGTGCTGGCGGCATGCCGTCTAAAATAAACCGGCCCAATGTTTTATTATCGGAAGCCATCGGCCGTTCGCCCTGTAAAACATGAATTTCCACGCTGGTTTGGTTATCAGCGGCCGTGGAAAAAATTTGTGATTTAGAAGTTGGGATAGTGGTATTGCGGTCTATCAAGGGTGTGGCCACACCTCCTAAAGTTTCAATGCCCAAGGTCAAGGGAGTAACATCCAAAAGCAAAACATCTTTGACGTCACCCTGCAAGACGCCGGCTTGTACGGCCGCGCCAATAGCTACCACTTCATCCGGATTCACACCCAAATTCGGCTCTTTATTAAAAAATTCCTTTACTTTCTTTTGCACTAAGGGCATACGGGTCATACCGCCAACCATAACAATTTCTTCGATGTCTTTGGCCTCAAACCCGGCATCTTTTAAAGCGGCTTGGCATGGAGCAATAGTCCTGTCTACTAAATCTCCGATTAATTCTTCCAATTTAGCCCTGGATAATTTCATGACCAGATGTTTGGGTCCGGAAGCGTCAGTAGTAATAAAAGGCTGGTTTATTTCGGTTTCTGTGGTCGTAGATAATTCAATTTTAGCTTTTTCGGCCGCTTCCTTAATTCTTTGCAGGGCTAAAGTATCATTGGCCAAATCAATGCCCTGGTCTTTTTTAAATTCTTCAATAATCCAACGAATAATAACCTGGTCAAAATCCTCCCCGCCTAAATGAGTGTCGCCGTTGGTTGATTTTACCTCTACTGTATCTGCGGAGACATCTAAGATGGAAATATCAAAAGTGCCGCCGCCTAAATCGTAAACCGCCATTTGTTGGCCTTTTTTCTTTTCAAAACCATAAGCTAAAGCCGCCGCCGTTGGCTCATTAATAATTCTTTTCACTTCAAATCCGGCAATCTGTCCAGCATCTTTAGTGGCTTGCCTTTGCGAATCGTTAAAATACGCCGGCACAGTAATAATTGCTTCGGTAATTTTCTCGCCTAACTTAGCTTCGGCATCAGCTTTAAGTTTAGATAAAATCATAGCTGATACCTCCTGGGGGGTATGCTCTTTGTCTCCCATTTTTACTTTTACTCCGTCACCACCTTTTACGATTTTAAACGAAACGGTTTTTAGATCCCGCTGGACTTCTTCGTCTTCAAACCGGCGGCCGATTAACCTCTTGACGGCATAAACCGTATTCTCCGGATTAGTGACCGCTTGCCGCTTGGCTGTCTGGCCGACTAAGCGCTCACCGTTTTTGGAAATCGCCACCACGGAAGGAGTAGTGCGGTTACCCTCGGCATTTTCCAAAATCTTGGGCTGGCCACCCTCAATGATAGCCATAGCGCAATTAGTCGTACCTAAATCAATCCCTAATATTTTTCCCATATATTTTATTCTTGCTGTCATTGCGAGGCCGGAGGCCGCGGCAATCCCGTGATTACCAAAAACATCCATTTATTTTATACTCCTAACAACGACAACCTATTTATTATTTTAATTATTAATAAAATCCACTTAATTATTATTTGTCTGACTCAATTCTTTTTTCATTTGATTTATCATCCTTATAAGGCACATAGCCAATACTCTTAGCTACGCCTAACATTACAGAAAAAATAGAATTTTTAATAAAATTTTTAATTTTGTGTAATACTTGTGCCATTTTATTCTATACTTCCAACTTCTTACTTTTTCTTAGTTTTTATCTTAATCGTCTTTGGCTTTACTTCCGCCGCTTTCGGAATGGAAATCTTTAAGACTCCGTCAACAGCTTCCGCGCTGGCTTTCTCGCCGATAACATGAGCCGGCAAGGGAACACTTCTGTAAAAACTGCCTCTACTAATTTCTTTCCGGTAATAATTTTTTTCTTCTACTTCACTCTTTTTTTCGCTCTCACCTTTAAGACAAAGGACGTCATTTTCAATAGAAATACTAACATTTTCCGGGTCAATCCCGGCTAACTGCGCTTCTACCACCACATTATTTTTATCTTCGTACATATCAACTGCCGGTACAAAACCTGACTGACCGCGCCGCAAGGCCGGCATAAAGTCAGAAAACATTTTATCCATATCCTCGAATGGTTCAAGGAATGGGGTCCATTTTATTAATGGTGACATAATACTTATTTTGGCTGGTAGTAATATATTCTATTATCTCCCAGTCAAGAAAATTAATAAATAAATTCTAAACTCTAAATTCTAAATAAACTCAAATGCTCAAAATTTTAATGCTCTAAAATATTTTTTAATTTTGGTCATTTATACTTTGAATTTGTTTAGAGTTTAGATATTAGTATTTAGGGTTTTATTCCAATATCACCTTAGCTGGCACGATCACCTTCCCGTTTAGTTTATAGCCGGGTTTTACTTCTTTTTTGACTTTTTCTCCCTTGCCCTTAACTGCCTCCATTAATTTAGGATCAAACCTTTCCCCGACTGTTTTAATCTCTTCAACTCCTAA
>CAZXKB010000019.1:0-3163 GCA_964641285.1 uncultured Gammaproteobacteria bacterium
TCCAATAAACTTTATAACTGGTGGTTTCATCTACTTTCGGTGGATGGGGTCCGGTACCGACCGGAATGTTATCATCATTAAAATATCTAACTTGCTCATCTAAAGTCAAGTCGCTATTTATTTTATTAGTAACCGTATTGCTACGCCTGTCAGTATCTTCTTTAGCTTCTTCCTTAGCTTCTTCGGTTGTTTCCTCTGTTCCACCGACACTAAACTGAACATAGCTCTTGACCTGATAATCTTTATTTGATTCAATTACACCTAACTCCATTAATTTAATGGAAAAGTCTATGGTCCCCTCCTTGTTTTTAGTTAGCGATTCAAGTTCAGGCATCTCTTCTTTGCTCCAGCTAAGAGTATTGCCCTTTTCTTTTCCGCTCAGACCGTCTTCCAGAGTTGTCCAATCTAAAAAAGCGCTATCTAACACGGCCATAATCACTACGTTTTTCAAGTCTGTCTCGCCTTTATTTTTATATACAATGGAATAATTTAAAGTTTGCCCAAAATCTACCCCTTGGTCATTGCGAGAGCCATTAACAATTAAGGTTAAATTTAAATCACTCTTCATTACTTCAAAATTCAATGTTTTAGTATAAAATTCATAGCTTTTAGTCTGGTCTGAACCGGGCTCTGTACTGTCTTCTTTTTCCTGCTCAAAATTTAGGACTATTTCCTGGCTATCAGCTAATTTTTCCCTAAATTTAAATTTAATTGGTATTATCTTTTCTTTATCTTCAACTTCTTCAATTGACCAGACACCGGGTCTAACCAGGCTAAATTTAGCCATTTCTCCCCCCCCTTCTTCCCCGCTAATAAATTCAATATTCTCTTGTAACTCAAATGTCAAACGAAAATTATTAATATAATTATTTTCTTTTCCTCTAAATTTCACCTTAATTTCATTCTCTTCTTCTACTAAAGCACTATTAACATAATCAAAATCAAAATCCAAGCCTATATCTTTTATCACTGTAGTCAAGGATGTTTCTTTTTTAAATTGGGAAGAAAAATTTTCCGGTGTATAAGTTAAACTGGCTAGAATAATGCCGGTTTCATCTTCCTGGCCAATCATGGTTCCTTTAATTTTAATCTGGCCATGAAAACGAGCCGGAATAGAAGAAAATTCCCAAATACTGTTTTTTTCCTGGCTTTCCGGAGAGCTATCTAAAAAAATATAACTATCCGGATAAGCTACTGTTATTCTGGCATCATTAATATTGATATTGCTTAAATTCTGGTAGTGAATAGTATAAAAAAATTCTTCTCCAGCCGTTATTTCGTTTTTCCCATCAAGAGTAAATTCCACGGCGGTGGCATCCGAACCTGACTGCTCATAAAAATAATAATAAGCGGCATAACCGGCTCCGGCTAAACTGCCGAAAATAAATATCAAAGTAAAAAACCAGAAAAAAAATCCATGCCGCTTTTTTATATCCATTTTTTTTACATCCACCATTCCGCCCTTGCCGTCCTGGTAAATCTCATTTAAGCTCTCTTCTATTCCTTCTTCCCGCGCCTCTTCTTCCATAAAATTTTCAAAATCCTCCACTTCTTCCTCGGTCGGTAAAGGCCTTTTCGTAAATTCGGCCAAGCTGGATTGACTTTCCTTAATTTTTATTTCCTCATTGTCATCGTTATGTTTTGTTTTATTATTTGGTTTTGGCATAAATTAAATAAAATATTATAAAATTATAAAAGTCTCATAAATTCTCGATAAATTCCATAGCGTTTTAAAACTATAAAATCGATAAATTTTAATTTATTTTTTTCACTTACTATTACTTAATTTGAAATTAATTTACAACATCTAATATTTCCTAATAAATGGCCGCATCCTGTATTACAATTATATCCCCCGCTAGCTACTCCAACTACTACATAACCGGCTGCACACGAATGCATGACACCACCGCTACTAGTTTGTGAAAAACCCTCCTCGTAACAATCTCCATAATCAATAGAAGCACCGCCGCCGCTACTTGTTAAACTTATCCAATCACTGCCATCATAACCCTCGAAATCAGTCCCTGTCCATCTAATAACCCCAGCTTCATCAGAAGCAGATGAACCTAACTGAACAGCTCCAGCCACATCTAACTTTTGGCTGGGAGTCGTCCCAATGCCGACGTTGCCGCTAGAATTCTCGGCTAGGATTTTCATCCACGGAGACCAAGAGCCACTATACCTTCCCCGCATATACATCCCTGAATCCATATGAGAGGTGGCTCCATACGGAATAGCCAGCTGAGTCATGTTCCCGGTACCATTCTTACTGCTATACTCAAAATTAAATGGGTGAAAGTATGTTCCAGATCCTGGCCCATTAGCGTGAGTTCCTAATAGAAGCGTATAGCCACTTCCAGAACGAGTATTAGAAGTATCATTCCAATCCGTCGTTCCGCCTGTAGTTTGCGCACCAAATCCACCAATTACTTGACCCTGTATATCTAATTTCGCTCCCGGCCCTGCCGTCCCGATGCCGACGTTGCCGCTTCCATCTGTGTACAAAGTACTATCAAGGTTCCAGGCCCCGTCTGCAGTTACGCTTGAATGATATCCTGTAGCTCCTGTTCCAAAAAGTATTGAGCCGCCATTAAAATAGTTTAGATACAAGCCATTACCGCCGCCGGCTCCGTAGCCCGGATCAATGTGCAGATTCCCGTTGGTTGTCTGGATTGTGCTATATTTGCCGGCTGTCGTTCCGTAAAGATATAAAACTCCGCCGGTAGTGTCTGTTTCCCCGATCATGACATTGCCAAGCACTTGTAATTTATGGTCCGGATTATCCGTTCCAATACCGACCTTATCGCCGTATAAGACAAAATCAGCATCAGCCGCTCCACCGCCATCAGCTGATAATACTATTTTATCCGGACTGCCTTCGTCATAAAATATGCCGTAATTAGGGTAAGTCGGGCTGAAGGCAATGCTCCAGTCAGCCCCACCCATATAGATTGTGTGGTTATTAGCATAAAAATCACCATTAGCGGTTATCTGGAAAGCGGACAAGTTCCCTACAATGCCTAAATCTCCATTTATAGTTTGGCTGGCTCCGCTGGCATAAATAGGGGCGGGCGTATTATCGCTGGGCGGCGAGGCCGTGGGCGGATTCCAAGCTGCTAACAGGGATTGCAGGGAAATAGACAAGCCCAGAGTTAACAAA
>CAZXKB010000020.1:0-5182 GCA_964641285.1 uncultured Gammaproteobacteria bacterium
AACCACCGACCGCTTTAAATAAAAAATCTGCTTGTCAGCAGTTTTATTTTTTAATTTATTGGCGCCTATAGCTCAGCCTGGTAGAGCAGCTGCCTTTTAAGCAGAAGGTCGCAGGTTCGATTCCTGCACGGGGTACAAAAAATATATGTTTGATGTCTATGTTATTAGAAATTTTATTAAAAATAAAATATATATTGGTCATACATCAAATTTAAGAAATAGACTAAAAAGACATAATGGAATATTAAAAAACAACCCCAAATCATTTACAAACAAAAATAAGGGCATATGGAATTTAATATATAAAGAAGAATTCAAAACAAGACAGGAAGCAATTAACAGAGAAAAACAATTAAAAAGTTACCAGGGAAGAAAGTATATTAAAAATAATATAGATAAGAAATTAGATAAATAAAATATACTCAGTAGGTAGATCCGACAGCCGACGGACTTTTAAGCAGAAGGTCGCGGAGCCTGGCCGCCCACCGGCGGATTCAATTCCTGCACGGGGTACTAATGAACTTTAAAAAAAAGGAGGTAAATTATGAAAAATGATTTAAATGATTGGATTTTTTTGTTTAAGTATGTACTGAAAGATAAGTTTCAGGAATATTGGTTGTGGCAATTGATAAAAGAGTGGATAACCCTAATTATTATGTGGTGGCACGAACTTTGGATAAGAAAAGATGAGTTTCATAGTTCTTTGGATTATAAAATAAAAGGTCTCTCAAATATTTCAGCTGAAAAAGGGGAAAAATATGAAAAAAATTTAGAAAGAAGAAGAGAGTTTGCTCATAAAAGAGATATATTAAAAACAGACAAAGAGCATGGAATGAAATTTTTATAGCATTTTTCAAGGGAATACCAACCACTGGTTTCCCTATTTTTGCCGGCGTAGCTCAGTTGGTAGAGCAGTAGTTTTGTAAACTATTGGTCAGGGGTTCGAGTCCCTTCGTCGGCTCAAGATTGTCCCGTTTTAACGGGATTTTGTTATAATAAAAATATGTCAAATTTAACATATAAAATTTACACCCTAGGTTGTAAAGTCAATCAGTACGATTCGTTTGATTTAAGCAAAAAATTAAATTCTGCTGGTTTTATATTAAAAAATAAAAATGTCGATATAGCTATTATCAATACCTGCTGTGTAACGCAATCCGCTATTCATAAAAGCAAACGCATGATTAATAAAGCCAGAAAAGAAAATCCTCAAGCCAAAATTGTAGTTATTGGTTGCTGGCCACAAGTTTACAAAAAAGAAGCAAAAACTATTGGGGAAGATATAATCCGGGGAGTAGGGGGACATAACAGACTGATTAAACAAATTTCAAATTTCAAATTTTATACAAGCCATGCATACATCAGAAACAAGAAACTGGAAACCGGAAACTGGAAATTTGCAACCAATAAATCGAGATATTTTATTAAAATACAGGACGGATGTGAGCAATTTTGTTCTTATTGTATAATTCCTTATACTAGGGGCAAATTTAAAAGCCGGCTAGCCAAAGAAGTGCTAGTCGAAGTTAAACAGGCAGTTAATAACGGCTATAAAGAAATAGTTTTATGCGGTATCCATTTAGGTTTATATGGTAAAGGTAAAAATACAAATTTAGAACAATTATTAAGAAAACTTATAAAAGTTAAAAAGTTAGGCAAAATCAGATTAAGCTCCATTGAGGTTACTGAAGTAACTAATGAATTAATTAAGTTAATTGCTAAAAACGAAAAAATTTGCCAGCATTTACATATTCCCTTGCAGTCCGGCTCTAATAAAATTTTAAAATCAATGAACAGACCTTATTCTGCGACTTACTATAAAAATAAAATAAAAAAAATAAGAAAGTATATGCCTGATATAGCTATAACTACAGACGTAATAGTAGGATTTCCAGGAGAAACAAAAAAAGATTTTAAAGACACTTTAAATTTAGTCAAAGAAATGCAATTTAGCCGCTTGCATGTTTTTCCGTATTCCGAACATTCAAAAACACCGGCAGCTAAATTACCGGGCAAAGTAGAAAAAGAAGAAATAGAGCAAAGAGCAAAAAAATTAAGAGAATTAGGCAATGAGTTCTCAGAAAAATATAAAAAGAGATTTATAGACAGGACGTTAGGCGTTGTAGTGGAAAGTAAGACAGGGGATGAGTATAAGGGAAAAACAGAGTATTATTTTGATATAAAGTTTAACAAGAAAGATATTGTTTCAGGCGAACCTTCAATCAGCAATATTGTTAAGATTAAATTTGAAAGAAAATTTTTATCTTGACTGATTAAATAAATTATGATAAGTTGCTAAATTAAAATTATAAATAATTTTATTTAATATAAAGGAGGGCGTTATGAAAAAAGGAAATAAGGTGGGGGCTTTAGTCGTAGTGAAGTCAGAAATATTTAAATTATTTTTTAAAGACGCTCCAGAATTTAAAAATACTGATATTACCACTATTACTGGTGAAGTTGTACGAGACGACCCCAGAGAAAAAGAGATTGTCATTGAATTTCCTGGGTTTGGTACTCGTAATCTTAACAGAAATAATGTTGAATTTATTCCAAATAAAATCAGTTAGTATTCCCTGATATCTCACTCCCAAATTCCGGGAATTTCTGTCCCATCAGCACACTGGTTACCCACTAGTGTGTTTTTTACTATAAAATAACCCTGCCTCTCAATAGCAATTGAACCGTCGGCGCAATAAGTGGCCTCGCCTTCAGGAAAACTGATATTGCCGGTATAAACATATTTTAAGCCAGCTTCAAGAGCTAAATCTCGGGCATGTTTAATTGTAGCTATGGGCGTAGGCGGTTTATTAGTCATTTTATATTGAGGATAAAAACGCAAGAAGTGGAGAATTATATTTTCACTAGTATTATCTTTTAGCCAATTAGACATATTAATAATTTCTTCATCACTGTCATTTTCTCCTGGTATAATCAAATAAACAATTTCTAAATGTTTACCAGACTTATAAATTGTTCTAATAGCGTTTAAAACAGGTTGCAATTGCCCATTAGTAATTTTTAAATAGAAATCATTAGTAAATCCTTTTAAGTCAATCTTAACAGCGTCTAGGTAGGGGAGTAAATTTTCTAATGGTTCCTGGTTAATATAACCGCCGGAAATCATGACTGTTTTTAAATTATGCTCATGGGCCTTTTTAGAAATATCAAGCATATATTCATAAAAAATAATTGGTTCAGAATAAGTAAAGGCGATTACCTCTGCTTTGGCAGCTAAAGCTTCTTGCACAATTTGTTCTGGTGATTTATTAAGCGGAGAGACATCCTCGGGAAAGGCTTGTGATATATCCCAATTTTGGCAATGTTTACAACTTAAATTACAGCCCACAGTAGCCAAAGAATATGCTTGTGTTCCGGGCAGAAAATGAAATAAAGGTTTTTTTTCAATTGGGTCAATATGGACCGTAATTGGCTTGCCATAGACCAGGGAATATAGTTTTCCGTCTATATTTTGTCTGACCCGGCAAATGCTTCTTTGTCCTTTTTCTAAGATACAGCGGTTTGGGCAGAGATTACATTGTATACGGCCGTTGTCTAATTGCTCATAATACATAGCTTCCTTTAGGCCGGTTGTATCCATGATAGGAGTTAATTTATCAGTTATTTTTAGGATTTTGTTGCTATGTTTTTGTATTATCAGCCAAGGTAAAAATGCAAGAAGAGTAAGAAAGGCAGCACTAAGAATAATTTTTATAGTTTTATTAAGTTGCTTATTCATTCTTTGTTTAAAATATTGATTGTATAATAAAAGTTAAGCCGACAATAATAGCGGTTATACAACCTGCTTGCCGCAGCCATTTGGCTTTAGAAAAATATCCTAAAAAAGTAATTGGTATTAGATAAATAGTTGTACCTAAAAAAAACATGAAAAAAAATAAGATGCCGTTTATTGCTCCGCCTATCTGGAAATTATAGATTAAGGCGAGCAAAAACGGCGGACAAATGTTGATTCCAAGTAAAAATCCAGTCAAAAAAGGAAAGTGAATATTTTTTACCCAAGCGCACCATTTTATCTTGGGTAATGACAGCCCTAAGCCGTATAAAATAAGCAATAAAGCTATTAAGATAATAATCCACTGGGTATAAATTTTTAAAAATTGAAAGTGAACTTGAGCGCCGAGCCAACCGAACATAGCACCAAAAATTATATAAGCTATTAATCTGCCCAAATTAAATTGTAAAAAAACTCCCCATCCTTTATAGTTATTTTTTTGCGCTATAAGCTGGGGTAAATAAATTGGGCCACAGTAAGCCAAGCAAAAAATTCCGGTAGATAGACCTAGGAGAAAAGCATTTAGAGCAAACATAGTACCGCCACGGGGAATTGAACCCCGGTTTGATGGCTGAGAACCATCTGTCCTAACCACTAGACGATGGCGGCATATTTCTAAGGGCGTAAATTGTTAATTCTCAAAAACCATAAATAAAAAAGGCTGAATTTCAGTAAAATAATAACATATTATTTTATTTTTGTCATCTTAATTAATAATTTTATTTATTTATTTTTAGCTAAAATTAAATTTAATTTTTTATTATTTAAGTTGTGGCCAGTTTTTCAACATGTTTTTGCACATTTTTTTCCTCAAGCAAATAAGTGCTTATACCCAGGTTATTAACGCTCTATGCTCTTGACAAATTTTGATTTTGGATAAATAGTAGCATTATAAAGCTCTTTTTTGGGTTTTATAAAATCCTTGGGGTCATTCGAAAACCCCTAAGGATATGACCAACAGGTCTAAGCATGGGGATTAAGGCACCCGTACATCATTGCGATGTGCGGGTGCTTTGTTTTTAACAATTCAAATTATTAAACCAGGGTCGTACCAATTAAATCACTATAGCCATTTATAAATTCTCCACTGTTCATTTCCTTTTTTCCCGCCAGCTGCAATTTATTTATTATCAAAGCATTTTTTCCAGACTGAACCGCTATTTTTTTGTTATATAGAAATAATTTTCCAATGTTATGATCGTTAACCAATATTTCCTTACTTTCAGTTTTCAATATTTTTATTGATAGATTTTTTTTCATTTTGGATTTTTCATTTTGGATTTTACTAAAGGCACTTGGCCAGGGCGTCATAGCCCTGACAAATCGTTCAATTTCCTGGGCGGATTTTGCCCAGTTAATATGCCCATCTTTTTTATTAAGTTTTTTGAC
>CAZXKB010000021.1:0-2143 GCA_964641285.1 uncultured Gammaproteobacteria bacterium
ATGAAATCGCTGAAAAATTAATTAAAAAATATCCAGAATAACTCTTCTTGTTATATCATACTATTCTTTATAAATAAATCAGATAAAAATTTAAGTAAATTTAAAGTTAACTAAATTCTATCTGAATTTTATTTGATTTTAACAAAATTTTGAAATTGTGCTATACTGTGGATAACGATAATAATTATAATAAAAAATTTTGTGTCTATAATTTATTTTAACGATAAAACAAATAAATACTTCTATAACTCCAGGGTAATAATACCCTGCTGGGATAATCGTTTCTAAAAAATTCCCCCGTTTACCGGGGGAATTTTTTTAACCAAAAATTAACTTGCACTTTTTAATAAAAGGAGGGGAAGATGAAAGAAAAAAGAAAACAACAACTAGGAATTATAATGGCCCGAAAAATTAAAAATACAAAGCTGAAAATAGATATAATCAGTATATGTCCTGTTTGCGGCCATATATGGGGTATTGTCAGTAATGATAAAGAACCAATACGTTATCGTCCGGGGTATGTAGAGCTTACTGATTTAGACACGGGAATAATTCCTGAAGTTATTTGCGATAGACAAGAATGCCAAGATCAAATTTGTGAATTTTCAGACCAATGCCGTTATAGACCAGCCGATATTTGCACCAAGGAAGATGCTAAAGGATGTGCTTTTGCTTCACAATTTACTTTTGTAATCCAAAAACAAAATATTGCTTAAAAAAGCAAAAGGGGCTAATTATAGTATATTAACCCTTTTTCTTTTTATTCTATTTCAAAAACGTTTTAACCAAATTTTCTGCCTCTCCCCTGTTTTTAATCCAATGAATTTTTGCTCCCTGTCTTTCCCAGCGCCGAAGCCAGGTCATCTGCCTTTTCGCAAACTGCTTAATGGCGCGAAATAATTTTTCTTTCATCTCGTCATAATCTAATTTATCTTGCCAGTACTGGGCAATAAATTTATATTCCAAGCCAAAATCTTCCAGCCTTTGCCAGCTAATCCCCTGCTGATGTAATCTTTTAACCTCCCTAATCATATCTTTGTTATCTAACCGTTCTAATAATCTTTTCTGAATTTTCTTGTGCAAAATTTCGCGAGACCAGGTTAAACCTATAAGCAAAGTATTGTATTTTCCATGGAAAGTTGAGCTTCCCTTGGTAAACCCGGCTTCCTCGGAACTCCCCTTGATTATCTCAAGATAACGTATAAGACGGCGCTTATTTTTTTTGTCACTCTCGTTTAATTTTTCAGCAAAATCAAATTTTAATTCCCGCAATTTTTTAAACAGCTTATCAGCGTTCATCTTTTCCAGCTCTTGCCTTAACTTTTTATCCGGTTTAATGGCGGCCAAGTCATACTCGTCAACAATAGCCTGTGCATATAAACCAGTACCACCGACAATAATCGGTAATTTTCCCCGCTTTAAAATATCATCAATTGCCTTATAGGCTAATTTTTGATATTGAGCTAAGCTAAATTCCTCTTTCGGATCAATAACATCAATTAAATGATAAGGTATTATTTTTTTGCCAACTTTATACTCATTCAAATCTTTGCCTGTACCAATATCCATTCCTCTAAATACCTGGCGCGAATCAGCGCTAACTATCTCTCCGTTAAATTTACTAGCCAAATAAACGCCTAAGCCGGTTTTACCACTGGCATTAGTGCCGACAATAGCAATAATTTTATTTTCTATTTTTTTATCCTTTTTTTTAGCTAATTTTTGTTCTAATTTTGACATTTTTGTATTTTATGATATAATATAATTGGGCATAAAATTATGCTCAAGGAAAGTCGTTTCCATAATTCACCTTTTAAAAAAGGAGGACTTATTATGAAACGACTTATACGGTGTCTGTCGGCTGCTACGACTCATAATACCTCGTAACGCACGGTTTGGGACTTATGAGTAGTACGGGATGACTCAGGCACCAAAAGTAGAAGGGGGAGCTAAACAGAACTACAGCTCCCTCTCAATTTATCTTTAGAATATTCAAGGTATTCTAAAATACTGACAATGAATTTTAAAAGGAGGTCAATTATATGAATAGCTGCGTTCTTTCACAAGATGGACAAATAATTGATTTTCACGGCGTTCCTGTTGATTGCGGACTAACTACTATTGAAGCTGGAAATTTTTCTCT
>CAZXKB010000022.1:0-5362 GCA_964641285.1 uncultured Gammaproteobacteria bacterium
ACCTCCATTTCACCGAATCTCTGTCCGCCAAACTGAGCTTTGCCGCCCAAGGGCTGCTGAGTAATCAAAGAGTAAGGGCCAATAGAACGCTGATGAATTTTATCATCAACCATATGATTTAATTTCATCATATACTCATAGCCTACGGTAACTTTATTATCAAAAGGTTCCCCGGTCTTTCCGTTATATAATTTAACCTTTCCATCCTCAGGCAATCCGGCCTTTTTTAATTCTTCTTTTATTTGCTCTTCAGTGACTCCGTTTAAAGCCGGGGATGCTAATTTATAGCCGAGTTTTTTAGCAGCAAAACCTAAATGAGCTTCTAGCAATTGCCCTAAATTCATCCGCGAAATAATACCTAATGGAGATAAAATTATATCAACCGGAGTCCCGTCTTCTAAATAAGGCATATCTTCAATGGGAACAATGGTGGAAATAACTCCTTTATTGCCATGACGCCCAGCCATTTTATCACCAGCTTGAATTTTTCTTAAATTAGCCACTGTTACTTGAATGGACTGTAAAACGCCAGCTGCTAATTTATCCCCCGCCTCCCGGGAAAAAATTTTCACATCAACTACCTTGCCATGTTCGCCATGTTCCAAATAAAGAGAAGAGTCTCTAACATCTTTTGCTTTTTCGCCAAAAATAGCTCGCAACAACTTTTCTTCAGCTGATAACTCTGTTTCTCCCTTAGGAGTAATCTTGCCGGCCAATATATCACCGGATGATACCTCGGCACCAATATGAATAATGCCTCTCTCGTCTAAATCCTTTAATTTCTCTTCGCTTATATTTGGAATATCACTAGTAACAACTTCTGAGCCTAATTTAGTATCTCTAACGTCAATAGTATAATCTTCTATATGGATAGAGGAATAAATATCATCTCTTACTAAATTTTCGGAAACGATAACAGCATCTTCATAGTTAAATCCCTCCCAGCTCATAAATGCCACTAAAATATTCCTTCCCAGGGATAACTCTCCTTTATCAATAGAAGGGCCGTCTGTTAGCACTTGGCCAGTTTTGATATTATCACCCACATTGACAATAGGGCGCTGATTAACACAAGTTGAAGCATTGGAACGAAAAAATTTAATTAAAGGATAAGCTTTTGTCTTACCTTTTTTATTCCTAGTTTCTATAATTGAAGCATCAACCCTTGCTACTTTTCCATCTTCTTCTGCCAGGATAACATGGCCGGAATCTCTGGCTGCCCTTGCCTCAACTCCGGTACCGACAATTGGAGATTCGGCTGTTATTAATGGTACGGCCTGACGTTGCATATTAGTACCCATCAAAGCCCGCTGTCCATCATCGTGCTCCATAAAAGGAATTAACGAAGTAGCCACGGAAATAATCTGATTAGCAGCTACGCCGATAAAATCAACTTTATCTACTTCTTCGGTAACTGGCCGGCCATATTTTCTTACTTCACACTTATTAACCAAAAAATAGCCATCTCTATCTACGGGGGTAGTAACAGCGGTAATAATACACTTCTCTTCGGTGAAAGCATCTAAATAAACAATTTCGTCAGTAACTACTGGCTTTATCGGGACAGTAACAGCTTTTCCTAACTTTTCTTTTAATTCTTTAGCCTTGTTATCATTAATAACTTCGCCGGCTTTAATTATTAATTTGCCCTTTTTATCATTGTCTATTCTGTTAAACTCTTCCTCTTTAGTGAGAGAAAGGTTGGAGTTATACTTTTCGCTAATATCCTCTCTGACAATTTTACCTGTTGTTATTTCCGGTTCATTTCTAATGTCATGCAACACTCGTCGATAAGGAGCTTCCAGAAAACCATACTTATTTAATTTTGCATAACTGGCTAAGTGGCCAACTAATCCAATATTTGGCCCTTCAGGAGTAGCAATCGGACAAATGCGCCCATAATGAGTGGTATGGACATCGCGGACGTCAAACCCAGCCCGTTCCCGAGTTAAGCCGCCTGGCCCCATGGCTGATAAACGGCGTTTATGTTCCAACTCAGCTAAAGGATTTGTTTGATCCATAAATTGAGACAGCTGGGAAGACATAAAAAATTCTTTTACTACACTAATTACCGGCCTGGCATTAATTAATTTATTCGGCGTCAAAGTGCTTATGTCAGCTGTACTCATTCTGTCTTTAACTATTCTTTCCATGCGGGCTAATCCTACTCTAAATTTATTTTGAATTAATTCTCCAATGGCTCTAACTCGCCGATTACCTAAATGATCAATATCATCTTCCTGCTCCTGAGTAATGTTTAATCTAATTACTTCCTTAACTATTTCAATCAAATCCTCACGATGCAATACGCGAGTTTCTTTATTGTTAGGGGTATTAAAATTAAATCTTCTGTTTAATTTATAGCGTCCAACTCGATCAAAATCATAGCGATCAAATCTAAAAAACATCGCATAAATTAACTGGCGGGCATTATCAACGGTAGCTAAATCGCCCGGCCTAATTCTTTTATAAACTTCCTTTAAGCCCTCCGCTTCACTTTTCGCCAAGTCTTTAGCTATGGTAGCTTTAAGGTATTTTATTACTTCTTCGTCTTCTTTACTGCTTGTCTGTTTTGTTAACTCAGAAATTGCCTTGTGGTATTTTAATGTTAAAAATAAAGAATTTTCACATTTCTCCCTCTTGCTCTCGTCTTTTTCAATAACTCTTTCCTTTAATCTATGCCATATCTCGTTAATTTTTTTTGCCTCTTCCGGAGGCATAATTTTTTTCTCCCCAGCTTCTGTAAAATTATAAAAAATATCGACAAATTCTTTGCCATATTTCGCTATGCCTCTTCTATATATCTCTGCCAAATTTTTATACTTTTCTTCCAGTAATCTACTGTCCAGTTTTCTCTCTTTCATATACATATTATATTCACTGACAATATCTTTCTCTCTTCCTGCTAATCCTGCTTTTATCTCTTTCTTCTTGCCGAGCATCTCTTTAATAATGTCTTCGTCAGCACCAAAGCCGAAGGCACGTAATAATGAAGTGATAGCCACTTTTCTTTTTCGGTCAATTCTAACCCATATCACCTTATTTACATCCGTTTCTAATTCAAGCCATGCTCCTCTGTTGGGGATAATCTTGGCTCCATAATATTTCCTCCCTTTGATAAACTCAGCCGTAAAAATAACGCCGGCACTCCTGATTAACTGGGAAACTACCACTCTTTCAATCCCATTAACTATAAAAGTGCCATTTCTTGTCATCAATGGAAAATCGCCCAAAAAAACCTCCTGACTATTAACTTGTCCAATTCTTTTATTAACCAATTTTACTTTTGCCCGTAAAGGTGCTTCATAAGTAATATTTTTTTCTTTGCTTTCGACCTCATTGAACTTTGGCTCATCTAAATAATAATCTTCAAAATATAATTCTAAATCGCGCCCAATAAAATCGGTAATGGGGGAAATTTCTTCAAATAAATCAGCTAAACCATCTTCCAAAAACCAATTATAAGAATTTTTTTGCACTTCTATCAGGTCAGGCATAAACATAGCTTCGCCAAATTCAGAAAAATATTTCCTTTCTGTCACGCCCGAGCCTTTATAATTTTTAATTTCATTTATCATAAATTTAATAAATCAGCAATGTTTCAACTCAATTTAAAAACTTGATAAGTATTTTAAAAATTATTAACTTAGGTAGCTATTAAATTTTAAACATTAAAAAACCTCAACACCTTTTAGGCCATGAGTTAAAATTTTATTTAATTTAATTAAGCCAAAAATTATCCACCTAAACTAATTTTAGTTAATCTTAAAATAAAAAATATCTATAAATATATTAATAAATTCTATCAAAAAAATAAAAAAACGGCGCTTAATCGTACCTTAAAAATACGAAAATTTTCCGTTTCAATATTTTAATCCCATTATTTTACTTAATTATTTCAATTTCTTTATTTAAAAATTGATTATATATTAACAAACAAAAAAAAGTTTGTCAACAATTTATAAAAAAATTATAACAAAAAAACATTTATTTTGTCAAATACCTACTAACGATTTATTAGTATTTTATAATATTTTATTTAAGTTTAGCAAAAAATAAATTGTCTTTTAAATAAATTATATTTTTTTATTATTGTTAAAATTCCCTGAAACTGCTTGAACAAAATGCTTAAAGAATTATTTACAAAGAACTCAACAATCCCCTTACTACAGCTCTATCGTCCCATGGAATTTTTTCTCCTTTAGCCACGCATATTGCCTGCTCGCATCCTTTGCCGGTTATCATAACTATATCGTCTTTCTGGGCTATTTCCAAAGCTTTCTTAATAGCAGCTCGCCTGTCTAATATTTTAAATAAATTATATTCTATCTCTTTGCCTTCCTTTTCCGCGCCAAGCGCTACTTGATCAATAATTATATTTGGGTCATCATCATAAGGATCTTCGTTGGTAATAATTACAAAGTCAGCTTTTTCTCCCGCCAATCTCCCCAACCTTGGTCTTCTGGCTACATCCCTTCCCCCGCCAGCTGAACCTAATACGTGAATTACCTTATGATGAGGAATTAATTTTATTGTCTCATAAAGTTTGGCGACAGCCCCTGGCTCAAAGGCATAATCAACTATCACCACAAAATTTTGCCCTTCATCTATCTTTTCCAGCCTGCCAGCCACTCCTTCAATTTTTTCCAACCCACTTTTAATCTGATTTAATGATAACCCCTGAGTTAAACCGACGCAAACTGCCGTCATAGCATTACCGACATTAAAATCTCCTAATAACTGCAATTTTATGTTTGTGCTATTTACTATAAAATTTGTATTCTTGCCGCTGGTTCTTATATTCTCATACCAAACTACATCCGCTTTTCCCATCATACTCGTTTTTACTTCGCTTTTATTGGTAAATGCTATCTTTTTATCTGCCCAAAAATTTAAAAAATATAGAGCATGCTGATCATCTCCATTAACAATTATCGTCTTTTTAATTCGGTTTAACTCTATCTTTTTTATCGGAGAATCAGACTTGACAATATTTCTTTTTTCATCAACATATTTAACTTTGCCTCTCTTTAAATAAGCAAATAATTTGCCCTTAGCTTTCTTATAATTAGCAAAGCCGCCATGTGATTCAATGTGTTCTGGATAAAGTCCGGTAAAAACTAAAATGTCGTAATTGATAAAACAATGACGAAATTGACTAACACCCTCAGAGGTAGTTTCGACAACAGCATACTGACACCCATTACTTACCATGCGATGCAGTATTTTCTGGATAAAAAATCTGCCAACCATAGTCATTTTCTTATCGTTTAACCATTCTTTTTGGCCGTCATTAAACATAGCTGTAGAAGTAAACCCTGTCTTAAAACCAGCTTCAGAAAGCATTTTGGCTATTAAATAG
>CAZXKB010000023.1:0-5210 GCA_964641285.1 uncultured Gammaproteobacteria bacterium
TAACATTGGAAATTTCTTCCAAAATGATTTATTTGTAAATTGGAATGGTGTATTTCTTTACGGTCAAGCTCTTAAAACGCCTTGTATTGTCATTTTACGATTCAATAGTAAATTTTTTGGAGAAATTAAACTGGAAAGAAAATTAGAAAAAAATGATCCGGGAAAAGTTAGGGCGGCCTCATTAAAGAGTTTTGTTGAATTTGTTAAGCAAAAGAAAGGAGAGGAAGGATCGGGGAAAGTAGTTGAAGAATTAAAAAGAAACGGTTTCAAAATGCCGGATGTTAATAAAATAAATAACATGGAATGGATACCGTCAAGCATGCCTACAATTTATATAATAGTAGCAGCAAAGATTTTCAATTGGGGGGAAAGGGAAATTATTGAAACCGGAGAAAGGGTAGTGTCTTTTACTCCGATTACAAGAATTTATTTAAAATTTTTTATATCAATCAAAAAAACATTTGAAATAGCTTCTAAAATTTGGAAAAAAAATTATACTTTCGGCGAACTTAAAATATTAGAAATTAAACCGGAACAAAAGTATGTAAAAATTAAATTAACAGATAATAAGAGGCATCCTATAATGTGCGTACACTTGAAGGGCGTATTTTCTAAAATCGTCGAGACAGCCACTGGTAGCCAATCAGTAACTGTTAAAGAAACAAAATGTGAATTTTTAGGAGATTCAAGCCATGAATATATAATAAGATGGTAGGTAATTTATGATTAAGACAAAATTACAAAAAAATGAAAAAGAATTTTTATTAAAGAAAGCAAACGAAGACATAAAAGAACTCGAGAGTTATATCAAGGAACTTTCTACATTTTTACCTTTACCGGTTTGTCTCGTAACCCCAGTTAATAGCATAATAGATATTAATAATGCTTTTAAGGGATTAAGCAGTTATGACGAAACAGATGTAATTGGAAAACAAATCGATTTTTTATTTAAGGACAAAAAGAAAATTAAAAATTTATTAAATGAACTTCATCAAAAGGGAACAGTAAAAAATGAAGAGATGGAATTTATATTAAAAAAGGGCAATACTATCACCGTAAATCTTTCAGCTTCCTTAAGAAAAGATGAAAATAGAAATATTACAGGTTATTTTTTGGCCTTATCTGATATTACTGACTTAAAGATACTGCAAAATAACTTGGAAGACAAAGTAGAAGAACGCACAGAGGAATTAAAGAAGGTACAGAAAGTACTAGTTGATACCCTGGATGAAGTTAAAGCCGCTAAGGGGAAAATAGAAAAGGAACGCAATAAGACAACGGCGATTATATCTAATTTTTCCGATCCGGTTATTGTGGTAGACAACGAATGGAGGATAATATTTTTAAATCCAGTGGCTAAAAAGATTTTTCATTTATCAGATAAAAATTTGTTCCAAAAAGTAACCTCTCAAAATAATAGATTTTCATTTAATGATTTCAGGGAAATTATTAATATAGATTTTAATGTTAAAGAATTAGAAATTGATAAAGATAATAGACCCACCCTTGAAGAGGTAGTAATATATTCAGCGCCAAAATCCATTAAAAATATAAGCCCTTTCAGTGTAGCCGTATCTAAATACGAAGAAGGTGATTTAGTTTATAAAGTTATTACTGTGCCAGTTTGTGACAAAGATATATGTTTTGGTCATATGAAGATATTTTATGATTTGACTAGGGAGAAAATGATTGATAAGCTAAAATCAGAATTTATTTCCATAGCCGCACATCAATTAAGAACTCCTTTATCTGCCATAAAGTGGTCCATTAAGATGACCCTTGATGGCGACGTCGGTAAATTGAACAAGGAGCAAAGGAAAATTTTATTAAAGGGTTATGTCAGCAATGAAAGAGTTATCAATTTGATTAATGATATGCTGAATGTCTCCCGAATTGAAGAAGGTCGTTTTGGCTATTCGTTTGCTAAGGATAACTTTAAAGAGGTTTTAAATGTTGTATCGAGAAATTTTGATAGCCAAGTAAAAAGCAAGAGCATAAAATTCATTGTCCAGAAACCGAAAAAATTACCTGTAATTTATATGGATAAAGAGAAAATGACATTAGTTATGCAAATTTTATTGGAAAATGCTATTAAGTACACTCCGGAATTTGGTAAAATTGTATTAAATATAAATATAAATAAGAAATTATTGGAAATTAAAATAGAAGATAATGGCGTTGGTATCCCAAGGCAAGAGCAGGCCAAACTTTTTTCTAAATTTTTTCGCGGAACCAATGTTGTCCGTATGCAGGCCGAAGGCTCTGGTCTAGGTTTATTTATAGTTAAAAACATTATTGATAAACACAGCGGTAAAATTTCTGTTGTTAGCGAAGAAGGCAAGGGGACTGAAATTAGTTTTACATTACCATTTAATTAATATTAATTATTTAAAAAAATATATGGAAAATAGTTCAATAAAATCTGAAAAAAATTCAGATAATAAGGCTAAAATTTTAATTATTGAAGATGAACAATCTTTGGTTGATTTATTGTTAACTAAGTTAAAAAAAGAGGGATATGAGGTATCTTTTGCTTATGATGGCGAAGAAGGGTATAAGATGATAAATAAATGGCACCCGGATTTAATTTTACTTGATATTGTAATGCCAAAGATGGACGGTTATGAAGTATTAGAGAAGTTAAACGAAGATAAGAATAAAACTCCGGTAATAATTATTTCTAATTCCGGGCAACCAGTAGAGATTGAAAAGACCAGAAAATTAGGAGCAGTAGATCATTTGATTAAGACAGAATTTAATCCGGTTGATGTCCTGCAAAAGGTGAGGAACTATCTTGACGGCGAAGGCGATGAAAGTAAAGATAAGACAAAAACTATACTTGAAGCCAAAGAAGATAAAGGAGTTCGGCAATTAGGCATTAAAGTTTTATTAGTTGAAGATGATTCTTTTCTGCGGGAAATTTGTAGTAAAAAATTATTAAAAGAAGGCCTGACTGTTTATGAAGCTATAGACGGAGAACAGGCCTTAAATAGCATAGATAAAGTTAAACCGGATATAATTTTATTAGATATTATTTTACCGGCTATTGACGGTTTTCAGATTTTACACCAGATTCGTTCGCATAAAGACAAAAAAGTGGCTAATACCCCGGTTATTATGCTTTCTAACCTGGGACAGGAAGATGATATAAAGAAAGCCAAGGATATGGGCGCCAATGATTATTTAGTAAAAGCCCACTTTACTACTGAAGAAATTGTAAATAAAATTAAAAAAACATTGAATAAATAAAATTTAGCTGCTAATTTTATAATAGTAGAAAAGCTAAATAATATTTTAATATAAATAGGACTCTAGTGGGTCCTATTTGATTTTTAGCCAAAAAGATAGTAAAGTAAAAATATATTAAAATTATTTAATTATCGTGTTATTATGATTTCTTTTTTGTCAGGCAAAATTTTAAATAAAGGCCAGGGTTATATAATCGTTGAGGTTAATAATGTCGGTTATCGAATATTTGTTAATCCCGTGATGTATTCCGAGTTGGATATAGGTCAAAGAATCGAGCTATATACTCATCAATATGTGCGTGAAGATTCTTTGGATTTATATGGGTTTAGAAATTTACCCGAGCTGGAAATGTTCGAATTACTGTTATCTATAAGCGGTATTGGACCTAAATCCGCCCTTGGGGTTTTATCTATAACTAATATAACAGATTTAAAAGAGACGATTATTCAAGGCGATCCTTCTTTATTGACCAAGGTGTCTGGTATTGGCAGAAAAACAGCGGAACGGGTTATACTGGAATTACGGGAGAAAATTCATGATAAAGTAGATAGTGGCCAGCAAATAGCAGGAAGAAGAGCGAGGACAAGCGGCGATGAAATAGACGCTTTAATGGCCTTAGGCTATTCCATGAGTCAGGCGCGGGAAGCCTTGCAAAAGGTTAATATTGATATCAAGGACAGCGGCGAGAGGATTAAAGAAGCATTGAAGAAATTAGGAAAGTAAATCCTCCTTCGCCAAAGCTACGGAGGATAAAAAGCAAGAAGCAATAATAGAAGGCCATGAATTAACATATGAATTTTTAAAGCGTGATGTTTGGCGCATGAAAGAAGTAATAATCAAGAGAATAATAAAAAGTTTTGTTAAAACAGCGGTGGATGAAGATGTTTATAAGAAAAATGTTAAGTATTTAAAATGGAATTAATTTTTATAAAAAGCAAAGAACAGCTGAATGATCTTGTTGGCAAGCAAAAATACAGCCAATTTTTACAATCTTGGCAGTGGGGCCAATTCCAGGAGAAAGTGGCAGGAAAAATTTTCAGGTTAGGAATTCAAGAAAAGGGGCAATTAACTACAGTCGCAACTATTATAAAAAAACTGTTGCCCATCGGCAAGAGTTATTTTTATTGTCCAAGGGGGCCGATAGTTAGAAATTTGAAATTAGAAATTAGTAATTTGTTATTTGATGAAATTAGAAAATTAGCCAAGAAAGAGAAAGTTATATTTTTTCGTTTTGAACCTGAATTTTCAATTACAAATTCCCAATTTTTAATTTCAAAAACCATAGACGTCCAGCCAAGCAAAACATTGATTCTGGATTTATTTAAATCGGAAGAAGAACTATTAAAAGATATGCGTCAGAAGACCAGATATAATATTCGATTGGCTGAAAGAAAGGGGATTAAAATCATTGAAGCTAATATTAATCAATTTGAAAATTTTTGGCAAATCATGAATGAAACCAGCCACAGAGACAATTTTCGTTTACACAGCCAGAATTATTATCAGGAAATGCTGAAAATAGAAAAAGATTTTATTAAATTGTTTTTAGCTGAATATGAGCACAAAATAATTGCCGTTAGTATTATTTCGTTTTTTGGCAACGCGGTTACCTATTTGCACGGCGCTTCTTCTAATAAATACCGTAATATAATGGCGCCTTATTTGCTTCAATGGCATTGCATGAAGTTAGCCAAGGAGCAGGGGTATAATTATTATGATTTAGGCGGTGTTGATGAAAATAAATGGCCGGGTTTAACTAAATTTAAGAAAGGGTTTGGCGGCAGAGAGTTTGAATATCCAGGAACGTTTGATTTGGTTTTTAACAAGCGGTGGTATGGCATCTATAAATTAATAAGAAGATTAAGGAGGGGGTCATAGTATGGAGAAAATTTTAAATGTTATAAAAAAATTTATTCCCAGAAAAATTTTTAAAACACTTCAGCCTGTTTACCATTTTTTCT
>CAZXKB010000024.1:0-1844 GCA_964641285.1 uncultured Gammaproteobacteria bacterium
AATACTGAAAATGCTGGTGGAGCCAATCCTGATAAAGGCAATGTGTTATATTTCCAAAATAAAGATGAAAGATGCGTTACTTATTATTTAACAACTGATGGCGGTGTAGAACGTTTAACTAAATGGGAAGATATTGACGAAGAAAACGATGTTGACAGTGATGAGATAGGCTTTATTACTCCTGATGAAATAAATGTAAATAATTTATCCTTTAGCATTGTGGATGATGTTGTTAATACTTTTCATAGTGTACAGCCCAGAGTGACTATGAGCATGGAAGTGGAAATGGTTGGAGGCAAAGAAATCCATAAGCAAAAAATGATAATGCAGACAACGGTTTCTTCAAGGTATTATGAATAAATATAATTCAAATCCACAAATGATATTCAAGTCTACAAATAATATATTTAAAAATAAAAACGGCGGGACAATTTTATTAATGACGGTTTTAATCTTGGCTAGCATTTTAACTGTAACTTTAACAGCCGGGGAAATCGTAAGAATAGGTTTGATTATGGGCCGGACTCAAGTTCATTCCACTAAAGCATTTTTTGCCGGTGAAACCGGAATAGAGCAAGTTTTATGGGAAACTCGCATAAATGGTTTTGATCCTAGCGGATGTAACGGCGATGATTATATTCATTTTGGAACGCCGGTAACTTGCGACAGTAATTTTGAAGAATATTTTTTATCTAATGGTGCTTCATATATAGTTAAATATATTACAGATATTCCAGATATCACTTTCCACTCTTATGGCAGTTACGTAGATATGCAGAGAAGAGTGGAAATATATTATTAAAATATATGCATAAAGAGCAAGCTAAAAAACGAATAGAAAAATTAAGAAAAGAAATTGATCATCACCGCTATCTTTATCATGTAATTGACAAGCCGGAAATCAGTGATGCCGTCTGGGATAGCCTGAAAAACGAGCTGGCTAAATTAGAGCAGCAGTTTCCGGAACTGATTACGCCTGATTCCCCAACCCAGCGTATTGGCGGCCAGCCCTTGGAGAAATTCAGCAAGGTTAAGCACAGTATTCCTATGATGTCTTTATTTGATGCTTTCAGCCAGGAAGATATGCAGGACTGGAAAGGAAGACTAGATAGATTAATACCGAAGAGACCCCTCCGTCCTTCGGACATCTCCCCTTATAAAGGGAAGGAAGATAGAAACAATATTCCCCTCCTTACTAAGGAGGGGGTAGGGGGAGGTTATTACTGCGAATTAAAATTAGATGGTTTAGCCGTAGCCTTAGTCTATAAAGCAGGCAAATTCAGTTTAGGCGCTACCCGGGGTGACGGCGCTGTTGGCGAAGATGTTACTCAGAATTTAAAAACCATTGAAGCCATACCATTAAGCCTGCGCTTGCCTAATGAAAAAGAGCTGGCTAAAATTGATTTATCTGAAAGTGCCAAGGCAAAGCTGCAAACCGTTTTAGCCAAAGACACGATTGAAGTGCGGGGCGAGGCCATCATGGCAAAGAAAGTATTTACTGAATTAAATAAAAGATACAAAAAAGAAGCCAAGCCTTTATTAGCTAATCCCCGCAACGGCGCGGCCGGTTCCATTAGGCAGCTTGATTCCAAATTAACAGCCGAGCGCAAGCTGGACTGCTATGTATATGCCTTAGTAACGGATTTAGGACTGGAAAAGCATGAGCAGGAATTGGCCTTGGCTAAACTATTGGGTTTTAAGGTGATTAATCATAATAAATATTGCCATAACTTAACTGAAGTTTTTTATTTTCATGATTATTGGGAAAAAAATAAAGAAAAATTGCCCTTTAATTGCGACGGCATAGTGGTGAAAGTTAATAATTTATTTTTATGGCCGCGTTT
>CAZXKB010000025.1:0-4044 GCA_964641285.1 uncultured Gammaproteobacteria bacterium
AGATATTATGACGCTGATAGCTGGTCAGAAATTTGCCGCTTCCGGGCCAATTCTGCGAATTTTAATCCTGGCCGCCTGTTTAATTTTTCTTGGCAATATTTTCGCCCATGCCATTATCGCCATTGATAAACAACGCAAGATAATCAGCGCTTATATTTTTACCGCTATTACGGCCGTCATCGGTTATTTGATTTTTATTCCCCGCTTTTCTTACTTTGGCGCGGCCTGGGTAACAATATATTCCGAAACTGTAATTGCCCTTGCTTCCATTTATTTAATATGGAAATTTACTCAATTTCTACCGAATTTTAAAATTTTTCTTAAATCTTCAGTTGCCGCTGTTGTCATGGCCTTAACTATTTTTATTTTTAACAACTATCTAACCAACAATCTAATAATAATTCTATGTTCAGCTGTCGCTATCTATTTCATTGCTTTGTATTTATTTAAAGGCCTGACCAAACAAGACATGATGGATCTATTAAATAGATAATTTGTAAATTCTCTTTTCTATGAACAAAAATATATTAATTATCAATACCCATCCCAATATTAATTCTTTGTTTGACCTTTTTGAAGAATTAAATAATTGGGACTATTCATTTTATCTGCTGACCAGCGACCATAAATTACTGGCAAAATTTAAAGATAAAAATTGGTTTGCTAAAAAAATTTGGCTAGGTTCTGATTTAACCAATTTTTTCTCTACGATGGCATTCTTTGCTTTATTACCGCTATGGTACTTATTTGCCTTGGGGTATTTATTGTATTTTAAAACAAAGAAAAAAATAAAAATTGTCATATGTTTTAACCAGCGAGAAAAATTTATTATTACCTTAATCGCTAAAATTTTAAAGTTAAAAATTTATTGGCTTGAATGTCCAAGCGTAGATTATAACGCCCTTAACCGTGCCCTAAAAAATTTTTATAAACTTAATGCTCGCTTAGTACAAATTATAAATTTTAATAATTTTACTAAAACCCAACTGATAAATTCCGGCCTAAAACCAAAAAATATCTACCCCGTGCCGCTAGGCATTAAACTAAGCCGCTGGCAACATCAAGAAAATATTTTTACGAAAATGGCTCAAGTTAAACAAAAAAACTTAAGCCGCAAATTTTTTACTATTGGCACGGTTACGGAACTGGATAATAAAAAAAATTTTGAAGTCTTGTTCCAAGCTATTAAAAAATGCTTAACGGTTATTCCCAACTTGCAGCTTATTGTTGTTGGAGAAGGCCTGGAAAGAAAAAACCTTGCTTGGCTGGCTAAAAAAATGGAAATTGACACTTTCGTTTGGTTTGTTGGGGAACAAATTTATTTAAAAAAATGGCTGGACAATTTTGACCTATTTATTTTTATCAACAAAACATTAACTTTAAATGATTTAAATACGGCTTTATATGCCTTGTTGGCCGGATTACCAATTATCGGGCCAAACCATATTGGTTTGGAAGATATTATTTTTCATAACAAAAATGGCCTCCTAATAGATATTTACGATGGCGAAACATTAGCGCAAAATATTATAAAGATAGAACAAAATCTGCATTGGCGGATCCGGCTAGGCCAAAACGGGAAAGATGTTGTTAATAAATTCTTTACTCTTAATAAAATGGCTAAACGATTTGCTGAAATAATACAGATATGATTAAATACGAAAAAATATTCGAGGATAAAAATTATTTAGTTATTAATAAGCCGGCCGGCCTGCTTGTTCATGGTGCTGGCCATATTCAAGAGCCAACCCTGGTTGATATATTACTAAAAGAGCACCCATTCCTGGCCAAAGTCGGCGATGACCCCGGCCGTCCCGGCCTTATCCATCGCTTAGACAAGTTAACTTCTGGCCTTTTAGTTATTGCTAAAACCCAGGAAAACTTTGATAACCTGAAAAGGCAATTCCAAAAAAGAACTATTATTAAATATTATACTGCCTTGGCTTATGGCCAAATTTCCAAAGATGAGGGGGAAATAAATTTTCCTATTAAACGCAGCCCTAGAGGATATAAAATGATGGCCTTGCCTCAAACCGTTAAAGGAGAAGCTAATGTTGAGGGCCGAAAAGCTATTACTGAATTTTCTGTAATTAAACGTTATCTTAATTACACTCTTCTAAAGTTGAAAATCAAAACCGGCCGGACTCATCAAATCAGAGTTCACCTATCAGCTTACGGCCACCCTGTTGTTGGCGATGATTTGTACGGATCAAAAAAAACTAAAGAAAAAAATAAAAAATTAAAACTGGAAAGAATTTTTTTGGTAGCTGATGAATTATCTTTTATTGATTTATATGGAGAAAAAAAAGAATATAAAATTAAAATGCCCTCGGAATTAAAAATTTTATTAAAAAAAATTAAATAATCGCTATGATTATTACGATTAGTGGAACGCCTGGTTCAGGAAAATCAACTATCGCTAAAAAATTAGCTCAAAAATTAAAATGGCCGCATTACTATATTGGAGCTCTTAGGCGGAAAAAAGCCAAAGAAAGAGGCATGACCTTAGCTGAATATAATAAACTGGGCGAAACCGACTCCTCAACGGATCTAGAAGTTGATAACTATCAAAAAAAACTAGGACAAACTCAGGATAATTTTATTATTGAAGGCAGAACGTCATGGTATATGATACCGCATTCAATAAAACTTTTTTTCAATGTTGATGAAAATGAAGGAGCAAAAAGAGTATTCAAAGAACTGCAAAAACAAAACTCAAGAAATGAAGATATTAATCTGCGTACGATTACCGATGTTCTAGCCAGTCATCGCCAGCGGAAAAAAAGCGATATTATGCGATATGAAAAATACTATAATATTAACGACGTCTTCAATGCCAACCATTATGATTATATTTTTAATACCACTGCCTTAAACGCAAAGCAAGTGTTTAAACAAGTTTATTCTTATATCCAAAATAAAATAAGCCAAGGTTGACAAAATTCCAAATTTGTTATAATTTATAAAGGCAAATAATGATTAACTTATAATATCTAATAGAACTTTGTGTTCTATTTTTATATTACTAATAATTCTATGGCCGAAGAAAAAATAACCGAAAAAAAAGTTAAAAAAACAGAGGGGAATCCAGCTAAAGAAAAAAGGATTATCCCGGAACTAAAACCTGGTATGACGGTACGGGTTTACCAAAAAATTAAAGAGCTTAATATTAAAGGCGAGGAAAAAGAAAGGGTCCAACATTTTGAGGGTATTATTATTGCTAAAAAACATGGCCAAGAGAAAGGCGCCACCATAACCGTCAGAAAAATTTCCAACGGAGTAGGTGTAGAAAAAATATTTCCTTTAAATTTACCTTCTATTGAAAAAATAGAAATTAAAAAACAAGCTAAAGTCAGACGGGCAAAATTATACTATCTCAAAAGAGGCCATAAGAAAAAATTAAAAGAAAAAGTTATATCCTGACAGATATAATTTAAATGTTGAAATTTGTTTATTTGATTTCCGGGGTCTTTTATCTAAATTAAAATGCGCAATTTTTCCTTATATAAAACTACATATCTACTCTCCGACAATTAAAGCGGACGTGGCGGAACTGGTAGACGCGCAAGCTTGAGGGGCTTGTGGGAGTAATCTCGTGGGAGTTCAAGTCTCCCCGTCCGCACTGATCCCTGGACGATTAGCTCAGTTGGCTAGAGCATCTCGTTTACACCGAGGGGGTCGTAGGTTCGAGTCCTACATCGTCCACAATGAAATTAATCACCACCTCAGAAAAACAAACTTTTAATTTTGCCAAAAAATTTGCTAAAAAACTCAAAGGCGGGGAAATTATCGGTCTAATTGGCGAACTAGGCGCTGGTAAAACAATTTTTGTTAAAGGATTGGCGGCTGGCCTCGGTATTAAAAAAAATATTACCAGCCCAACTTTTGTTTTAATGAAAATATATCCTGCTAAAAATTCCTTAATAAAAAAGTTAATTCATATAGACGCCTATCGAATAAAAAATGAACAAGATATTATTTCAATTGGCGCTGGAGAATATTTTAATCAATCTAATATAGTGCTAGTTATTGAGTGGGCTGATA
>CAZXKB010000026.1:0-4883 GCA_964641285.1 uncultured Gammaproteobacteria bacterium
CTTCTGATATTATTTTATTAGATAATAATTTTAAAACAATTGTAGCCGCCGTTCATCAAGGAAGGATAATATTTAAAAATATCAGGAAAGTTATTACTTATCTGCTTTCAGACAGCTTTTCCGAAATGGTATTAGTAGTAGGTTCACTTTTATTTAAAATGCCCCTGGCAATTTTGCCTGCTCAAATTCTCTGGATAAATATTATTAATGACGGTTTGCCCGATTTCTCTTTAGCTTTTGAAAAATCAGAAAAAGACACTATGGATGAAAAACCTATACAAAAGAATGAACCGTTATTCAACAGAGAGATGAAAATGATTATTTTCGGGGTAGGCATAATACGTGATTTGATTATTTTTGGTTTTTTCTACTTTTTATGGAAAGGCCTAGGGGATTTATCTTATATAAGAACTTTAGTATTTGTTATTTTGGGGGTAAAATCATTAATGGGAATATTCAGCTTACGCAATTTGCATACTCCGATTTGGCGGCATAATCCTTTTTCTAACATCTATTTGGTAGGAGCGGTTTTAGCCAGTTTATTTTTTTTAATTCTAGGTATTTATTGGCAGTCGCTGCAAATTATTTTGAATACCGTAAGCATAGGGGCAGATGTCTGGGTAATTGCTATTATTGTTGGTCTTTTGAATATTATTTTCATTGAACTTGTTAAAAGGTATTTTATTATTCAGGGCAAGGCAGCTAGAAGCATAGGGTAATTTGAGGACAGTATAAATAAATTAATTTCTCGAATTACGCCAATTGATAGTTTTTGATTTTGTTTGATTATTAATCTAAAGTTTAATAAAATCCTAAATCCTAAACTCTAAATCCTAAACAAATTCAGATGTCCAAAATTCAAATTATTTAAAAATTTAAAACATTTGAACATTATAATTTAGAATTTGTTTATAATTTAGGAATTAATGCTTAGGATTTAAATAAAGGTTTAGAGCTTTTCGTTCAAAAAAATTATTTAGTTTGCACAAGATGAATAACTATAATAGCTAGATGATGTGATATGTTCAGTAATAAAAGAAAAAATTTAATAAACAGAATATTTTTTAATCAGGCCACTCTAGCTATTTTGGGTTTAATGATTTTAATTGCTATAAGCTATCCTTTGGCTAAGAATATCAGCAAACAGTATAATATAAACAAAGAAGTTAAAGAGCTGGGGCAGGAAATTGCCGAATTAGAGGAAAAAAATTTAGAGTTAGCAAATTTAATAGAATATATAGAGTCTGATCAATTTATTCAAGAGCAAGCTCGGTTGAATCTGAATTATAAAAAAGAAGGGGAAGAAGTGGCAGTTATTAAAGATAAAGAGGAAGGGGACAATGCTGAAGAAAAAATAGATAATTCTATTAATAAATCTATTTACAATATTCGTGGTTTAGGTAAAATAAAAGCAGAAAAAGAAATCAATAATCCGGTTAAATGGTGGAAATATTTTTTTAATAAATAAATATGGATGACAATAATGGGAAAAAGGTTGATGGTATAAAAAAATTAAGCAAAGATGAATTAAAAAAATCGCGCCAAATTGTGTTAGATTCTATTGGTGAAATTGAAAGATCGGCATCAGCAGCGGCTAGACCCTCAACTGATAAAAGCCTGAAAAAAATGGACAGTATTTTTGCCCGTAAAGTTAAAGATGAAGGATCGGTGAAGCTGCCTAAAGAAAAAATTGTTAAGCCAGAATCAGAAAAAAAAGATATTAAGCAGCCGCTTCAAATTAGTGAGTCAAAAAAGAAAAAATGGCGAGAAGAAATTAAAAAACTTATACCTTTAACTGATCAAAAAATAATTAAAGAGAAATCAGAGCTTCAACAATATAAAAACTCCCAGGCAGACCACAGGTTCAAGCCTGATTTAGATAATAAAATTTTGACCTTTGACAGTTTAATGCAGTTGAAGAAAAAAGGTGAATCAGTGAAAATTCCTGATAAAAAAACAGTTAAACCAAATAAAATTAATGATGTTAAAACTAAGTTAGGCCAAGATCTTAAACCAAGTAAAATAGGAGGTGTTTCTTTTATTGATAAAAAGAAGCACGCTTTGAGAGAGAAGCATTTAGAAGAAGTTGAACAAACGAGGAAAAGGGAAAAAAAGAAAAAAATTGAGCAGATTAAGCGTCAGAAAAAAATAGCAGAAAAAAAAGCTAAGCAAGCTCGTAGAAGTCAAAAAATAAAAGCTATTTGGAAGAATTTTTTAAATTTTTTAGGTAAGCTATCATATCAATTAAAAACTGCAGGCAAGCAGACAGTTTATATTATTTTAGTTGCTTTAGTATTGGGTTTGTTATTTTATTCGATCTTAGCCGTATTGATAATTAAATTTGATTTAGATAATAATCTAGCTAGAAAAATCACCAAGCGTTCTCTTATTCCAGCTTTTATTACCAAAGAAGGCATTGTACCGTATTATATTTATAAAGACCTTAAAGCCAATATGGCTGATAATTTTAATTCCGCTGATGAGTTAGAACAAGGGGTTAAGCTAGCTATTGCTAATAATTTGGTGATTAGCAATTTAGCAGATAAATATAATTTATCCTTTGTCAGTTTAAATAGCGAGGAATTGAAGCAAAGGATTAATGAGAGAATTGTTTACGATCTAGAATTAAATCAAGTAGCGATTAATCGTATTAATAAAGTAAAGCAAATGATAGATGAAAACGGTGATTTTGTAAGAGTTGCCAATAAATACAGCGACGAGAAGGGCCAGATAAATATTAATAAAGAAAATGAAAATTACTACAGTTTCAGCCAGGAGGTCAAAAATTTAGAAGTTAATGAAATTAGTGATATTGTGGTTACGCCGGAAGGTTATTATATTTTCCGTTGTTATGATAAAAAGGATGATTTTGTTGCTTTAAGCTATGTTTTTATTAAAGCAAGAGGCTTAGAAGAGTATTTAGAGGAAGCAATTACTAATTTAAAAATATGGAGCTTGGTTAATTAATGAAATTATTAGCAGGATAGATAAAAGCGAGATAATAAAATCTCGCCTTTTATTTTTTAATTGAGCCGAAGGTGGGATTCGAACCCACGACCTCTGCTTTACGAAAGCATTGCTCTACCAGCTGAGCTACATCGGCAAATTAATAAATTTTTACATTACCAAGTTAATTGTCAAGTGTTATTTTCAGAGCGGGATACGAAAACCCGCCGTTGCTGAAGCTATGGTGGGCGAGACTCGCAATATAAAGAAAAGTTAAACTTCTCGCAATCCGAAGCTTTAGCTTTGGATGGAGCGGGATACGAGAATCGAACTCGCGTTTTTTGCTTGGGAAGCAAGCGTACTGCCACTGTACTAATCCCGCGTAAGCTTATTTGTCCGCCGAATCCGCCAGCTGGTGGAGTAGGCGGAAGAAGCTGGCACCTGCCTGCCGGCAGGCAGGTAATAACCGTTAAACAACATCTGCTGTTATATTTAATTAATATATAACACATTTATTAAAAAAGAAAAACCCAAGTAGAAACTTGGGCAAAAGTATATATTTATATTAATTAATTCTAGGTATAGAGTAAGTCAGGCTTTAAACTATCAAATTAGTTGCCTGGTTTGGTCGATCGGATTTGAACCTTGGCGCCGCGCCGCACGCTTCGCTAGTATACCAATTTATATTTGCTAGGTTCTTATGTTATAATTATATCATTAAAATAGATCAAGAAAAATGTGGAAAAGTATTAAATTGATAAAAACAACAAGTTTTCTACTGAGTTTTTTCATGCTTGTTTATTTTTTGTTAGCAAGCCAGGCAGAATACTTGACTTTCCAATCTATAGCTCGAGCGGAAACAGAAGATAATGAAAGCATTTCTAACAAATTATTTTTTATTAGATTGGATAAGGCCACTATTGCCAAAGGTTATACCGTATCCGCTTTTAACGATAGATTAAAGTTATCATTAGTTCCCGGTATTTTAAGCCAAGCTACTGGCGTAGATTTAATTGAATTAAACGAAGACATGGTCATGCCGTGGCCAGTGGATAAAATCAGTAAAATCTATCAGTTTGAATTT
Source organism: uncultured Gammaproteobacteria bacterium (assembly GCA_964641285.1). Classification (GTDB taxonomy): domain Bacteria; phylum Patescibacteriota; class Patescibacteriia; order Patescibacteriales; family CAZXKB01; genus CAZXKB01. The sequence continues at coordinate 4,031 of CAZXKB010000026.1, forward strand.
AGGAATGAAGAGGCTTATGATAACCACAAGCCATTCTATATCCAGTTCTCTTATGACAAAACGGATAACAATTATAAGCAGGTGTTTTTTTACGATAAAAATTACGCTACCTGGCGCCCTTTGCCGACAAGGGATTTTCCTCGGGAAAAATTTGTCCGTTCGTTAATCCATTTACCCTTTGCCCGAATAGCGGTTTTTTCTTATCCGGATATTTTAACAGTCGGTAAAGCCAGCTGGTACAAGTATAAAGGGGGTAATTTTGCTGCTTCTCCTGATTTTCCCAAAGATTCAAAGTTGAGAGTTACCAATCTGGAAAATGGAAAATTTGTAGATGTAAAAATTAATGATTATGGTCCGGACAGAAGCCAATTTCCAGATCGTGCTATTGACCTGGATAAAGTCGCTTTTTCGAAAATTGCCAACTATTGGGAAGGGACAGTAAATATCTCAATAGAGCCGTTAAATATCGCCGAAGATAATAACGGCAATATAATGGGCATTGCCAGTATTGGTGCAGGCCATGAGCCTGGAATAACCCTTAAATCAGCAGTAGTAATGGATGAAGAAAGTGGTGATATTATTTGGTCAAAGAACGCTACATCCACTTTGCCTATAGCCAGCCTGACAAAAATAACGGCCGTAAAAGTTTTTCTTGATACTAAGCCAACCTTAAATAATACAATAACTTATAGTGAAAAAGACGAAGAATATAACTATCAATATTGCAGTAAATGGGAATCAGCCAAGCTTGACATAAAAGAAGGAGAGAAGTTAACTATTGAAGATTTAATTTATGCATCACTGGTCGGCAGTGCGAATAACACGATAGAAACGCTGGTGCGCGTAAGCGGAA
>CAZXKB010000027.1:0-5942 GCA_964641285.1 uncultured Gammaproteobacteria bacterium
AAAAGTGCTAAATGGTAAGTAAAATTAGTTCTGCCATATTCTCGCGCAAGGAATTTTAAAAATTAATAATTAAATTTAAATCATTTACAAAAAATATGGAAAGAAAATTTGAAAGTATGGACCAGCCTGGCCATATCACCAAGGCCAATGTGCCTGACGATGATATGCCGAGTTGGATTAATACCTTAAAGGAAGGGGGTTTTAGCGATGAAGAGATGGATTATTTGCTTTCTTATTTGAATAAGACCTATCGGCAGATAAAAGGCTCGGAGGTGGTTGAGCGAGAGCTTGAGAACACTGAAAAGTATTTGCGGGAAAAATATGGCCGGAGATTAAATCCGGAACAACGCCAGTGTCTTAGAAAAGGAATTGAAAGTCGTTTTGATGACTAAGGCTATAATTAAATTTAAATATGAACAGCTTATTTAATTGGGGGGAAAATATCATCAGGGATTTTAATATTTGGGACATTGCCGTTATGAAGCTTTATTTGTTTACGGTTGGCCTGATCGTCGGCGCTTATATTTCGGTATGGGTAAAAAGCAAAATTCGGCTGGTAGTGGTGGTAGCGGTGCTCACCGGAGCCTGGATGGTTTATAAGATATTTAGCTGATTTATTTTTTAACAGTTGACTGTTGGCAATAAGATGGAAATATGAAAAAAAGTATATTACTTTCCAGCTTATTGATTATAATTATAGCTGGAACATTTTATTTGTTAGCCGGCGAAGATAAAGCGGGCAAGGAAAGCGCGATTGATTTAGAGCCTGGATCGGCGCTACCGGCCGAAACTTTGGCTGAAGCCGAAGAGCCGGATCAATTTTCGGAAACAGCGTCGCAATTTATTTCGCCTCTTAGTCAGCCAGAGGAAAGGATACGGCTAAAAAGATTTTCTGATTATATTACCCCGGAGAATTCGCCAGTCAGTCCGGAGCGTTTTCGCGGCTATCATACCGGCGTAGATTTTGAAGTTTTTCCGGAAGAGCTCAATAGCGCGGTGGCGGTCAAGGCCGGGTGTAGCGGGGCTATACTTCTAAAACAATGGGTCAGCGGCTATGGCGGAACGGTTGTAATGGGATGCGAGATAGAGAGTGAAACCGTTACCGTACTTTACGGACATTTAAATCTAGGGAGCATTAGCGCTAAGGTTGGGGACACGCTTGCGACCGGTGAAGTTATCGGCTATTTGGGCGCGGATAATAGCCAGGATACCGATAGGGAAAGAAAACATCTGCATTTAAGCATCCATCAGGGTAAAACCGTAAACCTTTTGGATTATGTAAACAGCGAGGCCGAGGTTAAGGGCTGGCTTAATCCGTGTGATTATATTTGTAATTAATAATATTTTTAGAAATTTAGCATTGATAATTAAATCAAACATATGAAAAAAATTATCTTGTTTTCCTTCTTTGTTTTTATTTTAACCGGCTGTTATAACCGGGGCGTGATCGTACCTTTAGAAGAGCAAGAAGAGCCGGCGGGAAAAACGTATCAGCAGCAGCAGCTGGAAGAGGGAGTGAAAGAGGAAGATATAATCGGTAAACAAAGGGATGAGCATGGCTGTTTAGGGCCGGCCGGGTATTCCTGGGACGAGGAAGCCGGGGCTTGTCTGCGGACCTGGGAGATAAAAGAAGACGGCTACAGGCGGGCGATTAAAATTGCGGTTGAGCATCTTGGTTGGGAAGAAGACGCGACTGTTATCGAGGTGCAGTTATTGCGTTGTCCGGGCTGCTTTATCGTTAAGCTGGAAAGAAATTCAACCAATGAGCGCAAATCAGTAAATATTAATAATTGGGAGGTTGAAAAAGTATCCCTAACCCCGGAAGAATGTTTGGCTTTAGGAGGAGAACCGCTTAATACGGTTGGAGGCGCTACTTGCGCGGAAGATGAAGAAAATTTGGGAGAGGTAACCGGCTTTATTTCCCCTAATATTTGCTGCGTGCCGAAAGATGATTGATGACAATTGATAGCCCGGCCCAGGAATTTAACCAAGGGATGAATCCCCTGGTTGAAGTAATAAATAAAACCCATTTAAATGGATTTTTAATAATTTAGCCCTGTGATTCTATCACTGGGCGGGGCTGAAAAACAAACCAGACCGAGCCGGAGGGATTGACTAAACTGCATTTTTTGTTTACACTGTTTTGTTAGGTGTTTTTTAACATAATAGCACAAGGAGAAAGGAGGGGATGTGTCCAGGATATTAAAATTTGAAGAAAGAGCGAAAAAAGAAGATAGTCAATCTTTAAATGATTTCTTGGAAAAAGCAAAAATATTAAAAGAAAAGAGCCGTGACGATTTTAATAAGGTATTAATGCTGGTAGATAGAGAAAAACTTGTCCATGTTTTAGAGGGCAGATTTTTTCAGGAATTGATCAAACAGAAAGTAATGCAGAATGACATATTTTTTTGCTCTGTTTACGCGGCTAAAACGATTGTTAGAGCAATCAAGGATTTTTCTCCGGATGTTTATCTGGTAGATCAAATTTTAACCTTCCATGAAACTGACAATCCTTTTGTTATTCAAAGGGGAGGCGATGCTTGTTTGCTGATTTGCGCTCTTTTTCCCAAAAGGGCCAAATGGCGATTAATGAAGGAGGATTATTATAAACAGATGGGAAGTTCTTTTTATTATTGGTTTTATTCTTTGACCGGCCGGGAAATCGGCTATCATATGGGAAAAAATTTTAAATTAGTAATAAAGATAGTAAAAAGCTCCATAGACGGCCTGGATTAAATTGTCTGGAAAAATAAAAGGTTTTGACCGATATACCCTGGAGAAATCCTAAACGGTCTTTTTAAATTATAAATTGCGGATTAGGCATATTCAAAGCTGTGCTTTTTTGATCTAATATTATAAAGATAAAGGATAGAAGCAGGAGGGGTTAAAGATTATTGACATTAGAGTATTTGAATGTTAACGTATAGGCAATTGAAAAATATGGCAATGGCATTTAGCTGAAGCCGAGTCTGCCGTAAAATCAAAATTAAAAGGAGGAAAGGTTCTTTAACAAAGCCAGATGAGGCTGTGGCCATGGTTCGCTTTAGCCGCAGAGCAACTATTAACCTTTTATCAGGAAAGGAGAATGGAGATGGGTACGCCCAAGAAAAAATACAGAAGACAGAGAGAATTAACCCTTCCGACATTAGTCGAGAAGTTTCGGCTGCTAGAGATCGGAAAGGAAACAGGCATGGGATTAAAGCTTGAAAAACTCCCGGATATTATTGAGGAGGGGAAGCAAATTCTTCTTCCTCTTGTTCCCTGGTTGGACAAGCCAATTTTTCCCGAAGCAGAGTTTGCCGATCGTCTTGCCCCGGTAAAATTCAAAAAAAAGCGGGGAGTACGTGTTTTTGAGTCAGAAATCATAGATATCTGGCTTGAACGTTCAGGAATGTGGTTTTTGCGTTTTCGCGGTTTAGATCGTTCCCGGACGCCGTTCCAAGAAGTGGATTCCCAACATCTTGCCAAGATCATGCTTAAAAAATCCGATGGCTTTTTAAAGAGATATTTAAGAAAGACGAGCTTTCTGGAAGAAATGCCTTTTGTTAAGAACATTGCACTTTATAATATTCTGGTCTTGCACTTTTTATCAGAATTATTTAAAACCGTAAAAAGCTTAATTGAAGAGAGAGAAAAGCGCCTTAGCCTTATGGGCGAGCGGCTTAATTTGCTGCATGATTATAACCAAGCGCTTGATCCTTTAATTAGCCAAGGCAAAAAGGCAGAAATGAAAGGATATTCAATTTTTGAAGAGCATAGCCGTGGTATAAGTCGTAGCACTGGGGATTATTTTTGCCCGGAAGCACTCAAACCGTTTTGGGAAATTTTGAAAAATCGGCCTTCAGACCCCTCAAAATATATAGAATTTGTTACCGAATTTAGCTTTGAATCACTTGAAAAAATTTTGCAGCGATTGAGTTGGATTTTTGAGGAAATAGAAGGGGCAAGGTCAAGAGAGATGACGACTCCTAAGTCGCTTTTCGGCTATAATTCAGGCCGGCTGGAGTTTATGGAGGAAGAAATAAAGGTCTTAGAAAAATTAGTTAGGTCCATAGCGCCTGCAGCCACGACCTGAAGTTCTATTGGCAGGGATATCGCACCATATCCCTGCTTTTTAATCCAATAAACTGGCCTCGGCTTGGCCCTATCCGCAGAGCCCTCATATTGACACAAAAATATTTTTTTTAAATTATAGCTACTATTTTTTTATTAGCTAAGATTAAATTTTTATGGTATAATATTAATATCTAATTAAAATTAACTTAAAATCATGAATCAAACATTTAAAAAAGGATTAAAAATTAGCGGGATAATTATCGGCGGCCTGATTATTTTAGCCATTGGGGCGTCGTTTTTTAATTTTATAAAAAGCTCTGATTATACAGCAAACTCCAGCAGGCAGTTATCCGATTTATCTTATGGAGCTATAAGCAAAGACGCTGGTGGCTCAGAAAGTCAAAGCATGGGTATAACCGCTGAAAGCGACTCAATTCAGCCTCAACCGTCCGCTCCCCAAGGAGCCGATGACCGGCCCTTAGCCGAACTAACCGATAAGAAAATTATTAAGAACGGCTGGCTGACGGTTTATGTCAGAGACGCGGAGCAGGCGGCGGAAGCAATCCGCAACCTGGCTCTATCGGTTGGCGGGTTTGTGTCCGAATCTAAAATTTATAAATCAAAAAGCGGTTTTAAATCCGGTTCGGTTATCATCCGGGTGCCGGCCGATAATTTTGAGGAAATAATGAAGAATGTAAAGGGGCTGGCGGTTGAAGTTGAGGGCGAAAATGCGACAAGCGAGGACGTGACTGAACAGTATGTTGATTTTGAGGCGCAGTTAAGAAACCTCCGGGCCGAAGAGACCCAGTATTTGATAATTATGGAGAGAGCCTATACCATTAATGATACTTTACAGGTGGCTAATCGGTTGAGCAGCGTGCGCGACCGGATCGAGCGTATTCAGGGCAAGCTGCAATTATTGTCGCGCCAGATAGAAATGTCAACCATAAATATTACCCTTGAAGCTGATGTTGATGTTGAGGTTTTTGGTTTAAGGTGGCGGCCGTTGATCGTGATTAAGCAGTCTATCAGGAGTATGATGGAAAACCTGTCCGAGTATGTTGATGCCATGATCCGTTTTCTATTCCAGCTGCCGGTTATCATCCTCTGGGTTTGTACAGTGGGTCTGATATTATTCGCAGTCTACAAGATTGGCCGGTTCATTTTCCGCAAAATGTTTTTACGCAAGAAAAAAGACGAAGAGAAAATAGAATAATTTTTTTATTGTTATAGATTCCTGCCAGAGGACAGGAATAAAAGCAGAATATATGGAGAAAAAGACAAGTAAAACCTTCTCAATTTTTTGGGTTATAACCGGCTTGATCTGGTTAATGGCCGCTGTTCGCCATTTTATTGTTAAGGATGACATGGCGGGAACTATAATTTATTTAGCGGCCGCGATTATTTCCCTTATTTTGGCTTTGGCCTACTATAAGAATTTTGTGAAATAAAAATAAAGGCAGGCCAGCGCTTGCCCGCCTTTATTTTGTTATAAATTGAAATTGATTTATGCGCAAGGAGGGAAAATTTCACCGCAATTCGCAGAAAAGATTTTATGGTGAAGATAAAATTTATTACGTTGTGACCAAAACATATAAAAATTTCCCTTATTTTAAAGAACCAATGTTTTGCGATTTATTGGTTGATGAATTGCGGCTAGGCAAAGAGTTGAAAAAATTTAAATTATACGCTTTTTCCATTATTTATGACCATTTGAATTTATTATTAAAGCCGGGAAGACAATTTAATATATCGCAAGTAATGCACGCGATTAAAAGGCATTTTTCCCGTAACGCCAATTTAATTATTGATGTAAATAATCCGTTTTTAAATGAAGGCGTGGTTTGCAAACCGCGCCTTCATTTAAATGCACATAAATTCAATAT
>CAZXKB010000028.1:0-7143 GCA_964641285.1 uncultured Gammaproteobacteria bacterium
AGGGTGGAAGAAAAATTAACATCACCGAAAATAATTAAATCTTTATTATCCAAGGCATTACTGATTAAATCAGGCAACATTTGATCATCGTCTAATTTCATCCTTGGCCCATAAACCCGAAATAAACGTATAATCTTAGCATCAACCTTGAATACTTCCCGATAATTTTTTACCATCGCTTCCGCAAATCTTTTACCTTCATCATACGAACTTCTATCCGATAGAAAATCTACCTGACCCAAGTCTTCTTCTTTTATCTTTTTGCTATCTTCACGTCTAGGCCCATAGACAACCGATGAAGAAAAATGAAGAAATTTAGCTCCATATTTCCTGGCTAAATCAAGTACGTTTTTCGTGCCATATGAATTTGCCAATAAGACAGGCATTCTATTTTTAAAAAAGTCCTTGGGCGACATCGGACAAGCCAAATGGTATATTTCTTGAATGCCTTGAAATTCTATTTTAAATTTCTGTAATTCAGGCAATTTTTCTAAATCAATTGGTTCAGTAATATCATGGCGAACAAATTCAAAATTGGGTTCAGCTAATAAATGATCAATATTTTTTTCATCGCCGGTAGAAAAATTATCCAAGCAGATTACTTTTGAAGTTTTAAGCATTTCATCGCAGAGATGCGAGCCGATAAAACCCGCGCCGCCAGTAATAAGAATATTTTTTTTATCAAAAATTACACGCTTCGGCATATTTTTTAATTAAATTTTAAATAAATATATAATCCAATTAATAAACACCTGCTTAATAAGCGACTGTTCCTATGCTCACCCCACCGCTAAAACTTTCTTCATAAGCGTAAAATGAACCGATAACCGTCCCATCTTTTTTAAATACCCGAACATGAGGCGTACCGCCCGGGCCAGCCCCGGTGATAATTTCGTCAATCCCATCACTGTCAATATCGCCCGAACCTATGTTTACCCCGCCTTTGAATTTGTCATGATAGGCAAAAAACTGACCTAAAACTTGCGCCCGATTATTAAAAATTCTTATATGCGGCCCTCCTCCTTTTCCTGGAGCAGTAACAATTTTTACCTGATGACCGCTTGCCCCTTGGTCTATATCAGCCGTTGCCACATTAACTCCACCGCGAAAATTTTCATTATAGGCAAAAAACTGACCAACCACTTGGCCATCAAAATGGAATATCCTGACCTGAGGTCCGCCGGAAAAACCGGCTCCGGTAATAATCTCTTCTATACCATCACCGTCCACGTCGCCAGCCGCCACATTAACTCCGCCGCGAAAATTTTCACTAAATGCTAAAAATTCTTTATTTAAATTACCGCTTTTATCAGTAATTTTAATTTGACTGTTTTTTCCTTCATAAGGAGCTATAACTAACTTAGCCGTCTTCTCTGTCAAGGCTGACTTAGCCGCTAAGACTGATTTATATAAATCAAGCCGCCCCATACCTAAACGTCCCAAATATTTTGGGTTCAGACGATTAATATTATCGGCCTGATTAATTAGAGACTCAACAACTTTATCGCGAGTTAATTTTGGATTAATTGCTTCTATTAATGCAACGGCTGAACTTACCATAGGAGCAGCCATGGATGTACCTGACCAGTAACCATCATAATATTTATTGAAAGGGCTCCCCTCAATATAATGATTCGGCGAATAAACAACTGTGCTAAAAATACTCACGCCTGGAGCAGAAATGTCTATACATTTATAACCATAACTAGAAAAGGGGGCTTTTTGGTCTAAGGCATCAGTGGCTGCTACCCCAATAACCATATTTTCACCATTTTCCCCGTCATGACAAACCGGATACATCGGAATCTCGCTTAAATTATAGCCTTCCCCATCTACATGTTCATTACCCGCTGCCGCTACAATAATTATTCCCATTTCATAGGCCCGCCTGATAGCGGATTCCAAACTTTGGCTAAAACCCTGGCCAACAAAACTAAAATTAATTATATCAGCTCCATTAGTTATGGCATAATCAATGGCTTTAATAACATTGTTAGAATCACCTTCTCCTTTGTCATCTAAAACTTTAAGAGGCATAATTTGTACTCTCCATGTAATTCCTGCTATTCCAGCAGCGTTATTACCGGATGCCGCCGCTATACCCGCTACTATCGTGCCATGCAAAATGCCGTCTTGATTAAAATCGCCAATAAATTTTGGTTCTGGGCCAGCTTCATTATTAACAAAATCCCAACCATGAATATCATCAATAAAACCATTACTGTCATCATCTATCTTATTGTTTGGAATTTCTTCTTTATTAAGCCAAATATTATCATTTAAATCAGGATGGTTTATCTGTACGCCTGTATCGATAATAGCGATTACCAAATTCGGACTCTCTCTAATTATATCCCAGGCTGCTGGGGCATTAATCTTCTTTAAATACCACTGGTTATTATAATAAGTATCAGATGGAATAATAGCAGCTTGATATAAATAATTAGGTTCAGCATACTCAACTTCTTGGTTTAAATTATAACTTTCTAATATATCAGCCAAATCATTGCTTTGAGCAATTTTAACCTTATAAATACCTTTATTGTTTTTAAATTTAACCAAAATTTCATCTGTTCTTTTTCCAGAAGTTAAATCGGCCTGACTGTCTTTTATAATAATATTTGGATAAATTAATAAATATCCTAATAAAGCAAGAATTAAAAAAACAAGCTTGTAGTTATTAATAAAAGTAGACAAACTAATAAAAAAAGATGTTATTTTTCCATTCATAACATCTTTAATTATAACATGATTATTCTTCTCAATGCAACAGTTGATTTCTGCTTTTATTAATTAACGCAAGAATAACACAATAATTCTACCCCGTTAAATATGTCTGCTGGTGAAACGAAAATAATAAATTTAATTGCAGCCGGTGGCCTTAAGCAACTGGCAAGCAACGCACATTTAACAGGGTCTGTCTGTCCTTATTAAACTTATTTATAGCAAATTGCTTCCAGGGTCTCTCTGGCACATTTCTCCCAACTAAAATTTTTAACTTTTTCTTTCCCTGATTCAATTAGTTTATTGCGTAAATCAATATCTACTATTATCCTTTCTAGGGCCATAGCTATTAGCCGAACATCGCCAACATCAAAAAATAAAGCGGCTTCCCCTACTACTTCGGGAATAGATGAAACTCGCGAAGCTACTATGGGCACCCCGCAAGCCATAGCTTGTATTAAGGGAATGCCAAAGCCCTCATAATTAGAGGGAAAAACAAAAGCAGAAGCCCCATTATAAAAATATGGCATATCTTCTTCTGGTACCCAGCCCGGCATAAGCACTTCGCTATCTAAGGCGAACTCCCTGATCATATAATTTACTTCGTCATATCCAAAACTCGCATCACCTACTAAAACGAGCTTATGCTTTATATTTTTATTATTTTCTCGCATGATAGCAAAGGCCTCAATCAAGGCTGGAGTATTTTTCTTCTTTTCTATTCTGCCAACGTATAATAAATAAGGAGTTATAATATCATATTGAGCCAAAACTTCCTTGACCTTATCTCTGTCTTCAATTTGCTTATACAAATATTTATTATAGCCATTATAAATTACTATGATTTTACTCTTATGCGTCTTATAAAAATATTTTAATTCCTCTTTAGTAAAATCAGATACGGTTATAACTTTATCAGCTTTTTTCAAGGCATACTCAGTTGACCAGCGAAGATAATCTACGGAGTCGGCATTATACTTGCCGAAAGTAAACAATTTTACTAATATATTTATTATTTTTCTGCCTTTAATATTCTCAGGCCCCATTTGTTCTTTTTGATAAAAGCGGTGATGTCTTCTAAAGCCTATATCATGAATAGTAACGATTGACTTGACAGGATGAATTAAAGGTAAAGTATGCGCTGGCACGAATAATACATCTGGACGATTAATCAACATCTCCAAAGACAACCTCCCTTGTGTCCAAAAAAAATAAAAAGGCCAACTTAGGACCTTTGCCCGAAAATTATTATACGGACTCTTGATAATCTGATACCCCCCCTGGTCATATCTAATTTTTTCTTGCTTAATATTAGAAAAATGCTGACTAGTCGTCAAATCCAATAAACCGCCTGTTAGCGGTTTGTCTGTATATAATATATATTTATTCTGTTTATCTATCTTAGCTAGCCATCTAATTAAATAATACGAATACCATTCAGTACCGCTTTTATGTTCTCTATTGGCCCTGGAAGCATCAATGCCTATAATCATATTAGAGATTCGATATTAGAAATTAGATATTAGGGAAATTAAAATATACTTGAGCGCCACCCCGAATTCTAAATTTCCAATTTCAAATTATATTAAGTATTTTTATTAAAACTTATTTAGTTGCCAAAATTGATCGTTTATACGAATCTAAATTATCTAAAGCAATGCCAGTTCCTTTAGCTACACAAAGCAAAGATTCATCAGCTACGTAAGCAGGCACTCCGGTGGTTCGGGAAAGAAGTTGGTCAATATTCCGTAATAATGAACTGCCTCCAGCCAATACCATGCCTTTGTCCATAATATCGGCGGATAATTCCGGTGGGGTTTCATATAAAACTTTCTTAACAGCATTAATAATAGCCTCTAATTCATTCTGGAGAGCCTCTGTTACATCACTGCTAATTATGGTAATACTGCGCGGTAAACCAGTTAAGATATCACGGCCACGGATCTCCATGCTTAATTTATCCTCTAAATACAAAGCTGAACCGATGTTGATTTTAATATCTTCTGCTGTCCTTTCGCCAATAGCTAAGTTATACTTTCTTCTGATATATTCTAAAATTGAAGCATCAAATTTATTGCCGCCTACTCTTACTGAAGTAGAGGCGACAATACCACCTAAAGAAATAACCGCCATTTCCGCCGTACCGCCGCCAATATCCACAATCATATGTCCGGAAGCTGAACCAATAGGAATATCAGCGCCAATAGCGGCTGCTACCGGCTCTTTAATTATATAAGCAGCTTTAGCGCCAGCAGCAATGGTAGCGTCAATCACCGCCCTGCGTTCTGTAGAGGAAATGCCAGCCGGTACGGCTACCATTACTTCCGGTCGAAACAAATGCACTCCGCCCACGGCTTTATTGACAAAATAACGAAGCATGGCTTCGGTAGTCCGATAATCAGCAATTACGCCATCTTTCAAGGGCTTCAAGGCCATAATCGTATCGGGTGTTCGACCCAGCATATCTTTGGCCTCGTTGCCCACCGCTAAAATTTTCTTATCGGTCAAAGAAACAGCTACCACGCTGGGCTCATTAATAACAATACCGCGCTTAGGCAGATGGACTAAAGTATAGGTTGTGCCTAGGTCAATACCTATACGTTTAATAAACATATTTTTATTAAAAATTAGTAATTTAAAAATTTACCCCAAATTCTTTATCAACCATCAAATCATTTTCCCACAGAATGCTGTTGCTATTTCTCCTATAAACGTAAAAACCGGTTGGACTATATGATTTTACCTTATTTACGAACCTTAAGTCAACAGTTAAAAAACCAACTTCATTGCCTGGCTGTTTTTGTATATATAGGTTGTACTGACTATCTTTGGCTATATCATTTATCTTTTCCGGTAATTTATAGTAATAGTGCAAACTGCCGATATCTCCCGGTTTAATTGATAAAAAAGTAGCAAAAACAGTTTTATTTAATTCATTGTAAACTTGTACCGGTGTATCATCATCCATTTCCACTCCTTTACTATATTTTTTAACATTGATCAACTGACTATTTAAAGGCACATAAACCCGGGTGTAAGCCCCGTATTCTGCCGTCTCCTGACCAACTTCTCCCCTATGGGCATAGTTAGTCTGTAAATTGACAAACATACCATTAAGGCCTTGATTAACCTGATAATTGATATTACGGTTAATAACGGCATCAGTTTCTAAACTGGACATATTAGCATCAACCACCATCAAATAATCGCCATCTATTTCTTTTAATTCGCCTGTCCAACCCTGTTCTTTAATTAATTGTTGGAATTGCTGGTCATCTAAATATATAAGTATATTTTTCTTATACAGATTATCAACTAAAATATTAAAAGCTTCATATAGATCAAATGGAGGTAAATTAAACAATTTAACTTTTAATTCTTTTATAATATCCCCAATCACTTCTTTGCTCTGCGCTCCTGGTGCTTCTGGCTGAATATAATCCTCTTCAACATTATATTTTAATAAATCTATAAAATTTCCCGAATTATATTTTTCCCCCTTGATATAAATGGAGCCGGTTAAAGCTAATAAATCAATAATAGCTTCAGGAGTTATGGCTATAACACCATCAAATTCATCAATAAAATTATTTATTTTGTTCTGGGGCGGCAGTAATTTATCTTCCTGCCAATAAAACCATTCAATTTGATTAGCAGATGTTGGCCAATCAGGAGACCAGTTGGCATCGCGCATAAACCATTTGTTGATTTCTGAATATTTATTTAAGGCTGAGGGCGGGAATATGTTAAACCAATCTTTGACCGATTCATCTAAATGATAAATATCATGCATATCAGACCTTAATATATCGCCGTTAGCTAATTCTAAAATACCATAGGCGCTGATAAAACCGCCAGTTGGCCTTAATACATTGCTATTTTGTAGTATAACCAAAAAAGCAGACTGATTTGGATAGCCAAACAAAGGAGGGATAAGCTGGGACATAGGAATGGCTTTGTTTAAAAAATCCTGAGCTTCAAAAAGTTGCTGTTTTAAATTACTAATTTTATTTTTAAACGGGTAAAGCAAGCCAATGAATTGTATTCTGTTTAAATTAACAAGTGATAAATCAACATTAGCTCTTATTCCATTTAACTCGGGGATAGCTTCATAAATTCGCCCTAATATTAATCTTTTTTCTTCCATGGTCAGGTTATTGAAATTTTTCTTTTTATCATCTAATAATTTTGTTAAACTTAAACCGATTTGAGATCCTTGGTCAAGGGCTTTGCTTAATGTTTTAGCTGAATTTAATAAATATAAAAAATTACTATATTGAATTGCCCCTGAATCCATTCTTCGCACTATAAAATTGTCTTGATATTCCGCCAAATGATTTTCCGCTATAGTAAAGTTATCTTGGGCCATTTTCGCATATTTTAAAGCAGACTGATAATCTTTTTCCTTGATTAAGGCCA